>CAMTOT010000097.1 GCA_947074165.1 uncultured Bacteroidales bacterium | reverse complement strand
AGATAATGAGCGGTGACTGGAGTTCAGACGTGTGCTCTTCCGATCTAAGCTTTTCCGCACTGATATATCCCATTCGCTTAATATTTTCAACAAGCTTCCTCAGGATGCAGTAAAAATATCGGAAAGCGGTATTAATAACATAGACCAGATTAATATTCTTAGAAATGCCGGATACAGAGGTTTTCTGATAGGTGAAAACTTCATGAGACAGGACGATATTATGAGCGGACTACAAAATATGATGTGATATGATTATAAAAGTATGCGGTCTCAGAGATTATGATAATATAGAAAATATTGATGCTTTATGCCCTGATATGGTTGGCATGATTTTTTATGAAAAGTCTCTAAGGTATGTTTCTGAAAATTATCCTCCTACATCTGCAAAGAGAGTTGGTGTATTTGTGAATGCGGAAATTGATTATATAAAGGAAAAGGCTTTTGAATATGATCTTGATTATATACAGTTGCATGGAGGTGAATCAGTATCTTTTTGTAATCAGGTGAAGAATCTGGGCTTCGGGGTAATAAAGGTATTCTCGATAAATGCTCAATATGATTTTAAAGAGTGTGCTCAATATGAGGATGCTTCCGATTATTTCCTTTTCGACACGCAAACAAATAGTTATGGAGGAAGTGGCGAAAAGTTTGATTGGGACAGGCTTGATAGTTATAAGGGACAGACTCCTTTTCTTTTGAGCGGGGGTATCACTACCGGTGATGAAAGGCGGATAAAGAAAATATCGCATGCAATGATGGCCGGGGTGGATATAAACAGTGGATTTGAACTTCAGCCTGCACTGAAGGATATAAATAAGGTGGCTCTTTTTATGAAAAAATTAAAATAAAATACAATACAATACAATGAATAGGATAGATAGACTTTTTAGTGTTAAGGGTTCGGATTTATTATCTGTATATTTTACAGCTGGTTATCCCGGTATTGATGATACTGTAAATATAATAACAACTCTTACAGATAATGGCGTGGATATGATAGAGATTGGGATACCATTTTCAGATCCAATGGCAGATGGTAGTGTTATTCAAAACTCATCTAATATCGCTCTCAAAAATGGGATGAGTTTGAAATTGCTTTTTTCACAACTAAAAGATATACGTGTTAAAACAGATATTCCCCTATTACTGATGGGATATCTTAATCCTATATTAAAATATGGTTTTGAGGATTTCTGCCGTGACTGTAAAGATTGCGGAATTGACGGAATGATAATACCTGATCTGCCTATTGATATTTACATCAAGGATTATAAACGAATAGTAGAGCAGTACGGGCTAAAATTAACTATGCTTATTACACCGGAAACGAGCGATGATAGGATAAGAAAAATTGATGAGGAGGCTGAAGGATTTATATATATGGTATCTACAGCGTCAACAACCGGCACAAAAGACTCCTTTGATAATAAAACTATAGATTATTTCAAGCGTATTGACAAGATGGGACTTAAGCATCCTCGTATGATTGGTTTTGGAATATCTAATAAAGACGGATACTTAACAGCTAATAAATATTCGGGAGGGGCAATTGTTGGTTCTCTTTTTATTAAACTTCTTGCTGAAAATAGTGTATCGGAAGGAGTAAAGAAGCTCGTAAGTATATTGCGCAAATAAAAGAATAAGGCACGAATAACTTTTCTCAAATTATGATGACTGTTATTCGTGCCTTGTTTTTCTATTAATATTATCCTTTTCTTTTAAATACTTCTTTTATGTCAGACATAATATTGTATTGAATCTCCTCTATTGCATGTTGTATAGGCTCAATGATGGAGTGGGACGGATTAGTAGGTACAAGTACCTTTAAACCTGCCGGTTTTACAATTACATTAATTTCTTTTTCAACAGGTATTGGCTCCCCGTCAACGTGCATGACTTCCGGCTTCTCAAGGTGTATGGTTACATTATTAGAACGTATTGTTGTAATTTTACTGTTTTTGGGAAGGGATTTTGTAAATAACTGTACCGCAAGTTGGGGCGCTTCAAGATGATTAAACGGTTTAAGAATGGTAATATCCATAAGTCCGTCTTGCATGCTTGCTCCCGGTGCTATAAATGCGTTATTGCCATATTGAGAGGCATTGGCACAAGCTACTAAGAAAGCTTTTTCTTCAATATTTCCGTCTCCTGTCGATATGGTATATGTACGTGATTCGTATTTCAGATATTCCCCAAGTACATTTTTTACATAGGTCAGGCCACCACGATGTTTGTCTTCGGCAAATTTTTTGCTTATCCATGCGTCAAATCCAACTCCCGCAGTACAAAAGAAGATATGTCCGTTGGCCATACAGTAATCTATTTTTACAGAGTTCTCTTCATTTATAGTACGTATAGCCTTAGCCGTTTCAAGAGGAATCTGCAAATGGCGCGCAAGTCCGTTGCCTGATCCAAGCGGAATTATTGCTAATGTAGTATCTGAATGTATAAGAGCCTTCGCTATTTCATTTATAGTACCATCACCGCCGGCAGCAATAACATAATCTACAGAGCAATCGACTGCTTCACGCGCAAGCATTGTTGCATGCCCGGCATATTCTGTAAACTTATATGAGAATTCAAACTTAGAAAGATCCAGGTTTTCTTTAATAAGCGCAGGAATATTACCTTTTGACCTAATGCCGGATATTGGATTAATAATCGCAAAAACTCTCTTTTTGTCGTTGTTCATTCCTATTTATCATGTTATTTTATGGAAACTGAATGCAAATCTATAATAAAAATCTTATTTAACATAAACGCAATGTTATTTTAGTCTGGATTTAATGAGACTAAGAAGAAATCTTAATGATATTATAAAAGGAAAAATAGGAAAACATTCAGGAAATATAAAACAAAAGAGGTAAATATATTGTTTAAAATAAGGCATTGAGGCAAAAAAAAGCAAAGCTTAAAAGCTCCCAAATCAAAAAAATGATTAAGTTTGCAAATTAAATTTAAATATAGTTTTAAATTAATTAGAAAGTTTATAGAATTTATAATATATTGAAATGAAATTACTTCAGGCCAAATTGGCAAAATATGATGAGCCGCAGAAAGCTAAAGCTGCAGGGGTATATCCGTATTTCAGAATGATTGAAAGCGATCAGGATACAGAGGTATATATTGACGGGAAGAAAGTGTTAATGTTTGGCTCTAATTCTTATCTTGGACTTACTAATCATCCTAAAGTTAAAGAAGCTGCAATAGCGGCAACAAAAAAATATGGTACAGGGTGTGCCGGATCAAGATTTCTTAACGGAACTCTTGATATACACGTTGAGTTGGAACACAGACTGGCTAAGTTTGTAGGTAAGGAGGAAGCTATTGTTTATTCTACCGGTTTTCAGGTTAATCTTGGCGTTGTATCTTGCCTTACCGGCAGAGAGGATTATATTATATGGGATGAGCTTGATCACGCATCTATAATTGAAGGAAGAAGACTTTCTTTCTCAAACTCACTTAAATTCAAGCACAATAATATGGAGTCGCTTGAAAAGGTATTAAAAGGTTGTGCTCCGGATAAGGTGAAACTGATTGTTGTAGATGGTATCTTCAGTATGGAAGGAGACATTGCTCGTCTTGATAAGATTGTAGAACTTGCAAAAAAATACAATGCTAATATTATGGTGGATGAAGCACATGGTATTGGTGTTATAGGAGATCACGGAAGGGGAGTATGTAACCATTACGGAGTTACAGATGATGTGGATTTGATTATGGGTACATTTTCTAAGTCATTCGCTTCATTGGGCGGGTTTATTGCCTGCGACGCAGTAACTGCGAATTATTTACGCCACCATTCGCGTTCATATATATTCTCGGCTTCTGCTACACCTGCTGCTATCGGAGCTGCAAATGCAGCACTTGACATAATGATGAGCGAACCAGAAAGACAAAATCACCTTTGGGATATTACTAATTACTCACTTCAGGGATTCAGAGAGCTGGGATGTGAAATAGGACACACATCTACACCGATTATTCCGTTGTATATACGTAATAACGAGAAGACATTTATGATTACACGCCGCTTACTTGAAGAGGGCATTTTTGTAAATCCTGTAGTTTCTCCGGCAGTAGCTCCTGATAGTACATTGATAAGATTCTCTCTTATGGCTACACACACAAAAGAGCAGGTTGATTTTGCTCTTGAGAAAATCGGAAAGTGTTTTAAAGAGCTTGATATTATAAAATAATCCGATATTGGATTTAAAATATATTAAAGGTGTCAAATCTATTGTTGATTTGGCACCTTTTTCGTTTTGGTCTTTGTTATAATAATGAGTAGATATATCCGATAAATTATATATAGATGAATATACAGATGAAACAAAAAATACGTATATGCTTAATTATAACAGCACTATTGATATCTTCATTTGCGAGTGCTCAGCACAATATGCACAATCTTAACCTTAATGTGGATGATGCAGTAAGGATGGGAAAACTGGATAATGGATTGACCTATTTCATAAGGAAAAACTCAGTACCGTCAAAAAAAATAAATATGTATCTGGCTCATAAAAACGGCAGTATACTTGAAGAAGATAATCAAATTGGTTTTTCCGAATTAATAGCAAGACTAGCTTTCTGCGGCACAAAAAATTTTCCCGCAGAGTCGATGATCTCTTTCTTTGAAACTAACGGTCTCTCTTATGGCAAAGATGTAAATAAAGATGTTTCGCACGATTATCAGATTTTCAATATTTGCAATGTAAATTCACGTGATAAGCATATAGTGGATAGCTGCATAATGGTTTTATATGACTGGGCCAATTTTATATCATTAAACACAGATAATATAGACAAGGAAAAAGATAAACTATATACGATAGATTCGTTAAGATATAGCCGAACCGAAAAGTTGTTTCGTAATAATATACTTCCTATGATGTTTCCTGATTGCAGATATGGAAAAAGATCAGGGACAAATGTTAGCGATACAGTTATTAATATTGATATTAAAGACTTAAGGAATTTTTATTACACATGGTATAGACCGGATTTGCAGGCTTTAATCATTGTAGGAGATGTAGATGTTAATGAAACAGAGAATTATATAAAAAACACATGGAGTGACGTTCCGGTTGATACAGAGCCTAAACATAGATATTATGTACAAGTTGAAGATAATGACAAGCCATTAGCAGCAGTAGTGTGTGACTCCGCCTTTACTTGTAATGTCATAGAGATAAATTACAAACAGGATGTTATGCCTGTGGAATTTAAACAGACATATCCGGGGTACGTGAATGATGTCGTTAATAAGATGATATCTATGATAATCACAGAAAGGCTTTATTATCTATCAAAAGAGCCTGGCGCAAAATTTACTTATGCGTGTGGTGGTTACGGAAGTTATCTTTCTGCTATGACAAAGGATGCTCTTAACTTTGAAGCTGTTTATGAGAATGGAGATTGGGAGTCTGCGATGAAGCAGGTTTTGGCTGCCATAAACTCATTTAAAGAGTACGGTTTTACACAAGGCGAGTATAACAGAGCTAAAGATAATGTGATGAAGTATCTTAGAAATGAGTTGAATAATGATTATTCTAAAGATAATTCACAATACGCTCAGGAGTGTATAGATTATTTTATAAAAGGGGCTCCTATGCCAGGCATAGAGACAAGATATAAAGCATGCGAAAAAATTGTGAATAATATTTCTCTTACACAACTGAATAATATATTAAAGGGGTATATAGGAGAAAAGAACATTGCAATGTTTATGCTTGACAGAACAGAAGATTTGTCGCTTGCTCCGGATAAAGAAGATCTGATAAATATTTATAATGAAGAAATGAGTAAACCAGCTTTTGTATATATAGACAGATACCAGGGAATAGAGCAGGATTTCCATTATACAAATGAGATTACAGTTATAAAATAATCGGGATATTATATAAAGTTATATTGTCAAAAGGCTGTCTAACAATAAAATGTTTAGACAGCCTTTTTTGTGTTATTACTCTTTCTCCTTATATCTATTGTAGATAAATCGCAGATATCCTAACTAAACCTTTATATGCAACAGCTGTTGCCGATATCGGCAACCATTGATTCTGACTTTGGAATCAACTGATTCCAAAGTCGGAATCAGCCGTTGCACTTATCGGTAACTTGAGATTCCTATATACTATTGGTTGGGAGGTTATCGAAAAGGTATTGGATACTCTTTCCATATTCCAAAGATTATATAGCCAATATTATCTTAATGTAACTTAACTAATTAAGTATTAGAATTTGTCAATAAAGATGTAATTTTATGCAATGAAGAAAGGTATTCTTAATCGTCATTAAGTATAAATTTATTGTTTTTCGATAAAATATTATTGATTTACTATTGTTTGATGAAAATTAATATATACATTTGTCGTATCAAAATGTTTATTATTACTAATTAAATATTATCGTATGAGTAAAAAATCACTCTTTAAAGGTGCTTTTATTGCGCTTATGTTAAGCTGGATGCCAATTTCGGCACAACAGATGCAGATGCCGCAACTACCGGTAGATCCAGAAGTTAGAACTGGAGTTTTGGATAACGGATTAACATATTATATCCGTTACAATGCAAAGCCGGAAAAAAGAGCGGAATTCCATATCGCTCAAAAAGTAGGTTCAATTTTAGAAGAAGATAATCAAAGAGGTCTGGCTCACTTTCTTGAGCATATGGCTTTCAACGGAACAAAGAACTTCCCTGATAAAGGAATTCTTGATTATCTTGAGAAGAATGGTGTAAAGTTTGGACAAAATATTAATGCATATACAGCAATTGAGAAGACTGTTTATAATTTAAGTGATGTCCCTACTACAAATCCGGGTCTTGTAGATAGCTGTCTTCTTGTACTTCATGACTGGTCAGGGTTTATTACCCTTGCAGGCGAAGAGATTGACAACGAGAGAGGCGTTATTCTTGAAGAATGGAGAACACGCTCAAATCCTGTTCTAAGAATGCTGGAGAATACAGTATTGCCCGATCTGTATCCGGACAATCGTTACGGACACAGAATGCCTATAGGCACCGTAGATGTTATTACAGGTTTTGATCATCAGGCAATAAGAGATTATTATCATAAATGGTATCGTCCTGATTTGCAAGGTATAGTTATTGTAGGTGATATTGATGTTGATAAAATAGAGGCACGTATCAAAGAGTTATGGGCAGATATTCCAGCTCCGGTAAACCCTGCTGAGAGATATTACCTTCCTGTAGAAGATAATGATGAACCTCTTGTTTCTGTAGCGACAGATAAAGAGTCTCCTATAAATAATATCTCAGTAAGTTTCAAACAGGAAACACTACCACGTGAACTTAAAAACACGCAGATTGGTTATGTGAATCTTGTTGTAAACAGACTTATAACTATGATGATAAATGAGCGTTTCGAAGAAATGGCCCAAAAGCCGGATGCTCCATTTATCTCTGCAAGTAGTGATTTCGGAGGATTCCTTGTATCTACAACAAGAGATGCACTTAGCTTTGATGTTTCTTTCAAAGAAGGCGGATGGAAACCTGCATTTAATGCTCTGATTGCTTCTATCAATACTATAAAAGAGTATGGTTTTACACCATCTGAGTTTGAGCGCGCTAAGGCAAATTACATGAGTATGATGGAAAATGCTCTTAATGAGAAAGGTACTCAGATGAATATTAACCTTACAAGAGAATATATTAATCTATTTACTGACAACGAGCCGGCACCTGGCATTGAAGTAGAGTATCAGATATGTGAAATGATGCTTTCTCAGATTCCTCTTGATCAGATTAACGCTGTAGTAAATCAGTACATTTCTGATAAGAATGTTGCTATGTACATGCTTGCTGTAGAAAAAGAAGGTGTAGACAATCCGACTAATGCTGAGTTGTTAGCTACATTTAAAGCGGACCGTGCCATGGCTGCAGTTCCATTTGAGGAGAAAGTTTCAAATATTCCTCTTGTAGCTAAAGAGCCTAAAGCCGGTAAAGTAAAAAAGGTTTCAAAAGGTGATTTCGGTACTACTGTGTGGACTCTTTCAAACGGAGCTAAGGTTATTATCAAACCTACTGATTTCAAAAAAGATGAAATCTCTATGAGTGTATTCAGTAAAGGTGGTAAATCAATGCTTGAAGGTATTCCTTCTGTAGATAGAAAAGTTCTGGGTAGTGTGATAGATCTTGGTGGTCTTGGCGCACATTCAGCAACTGATTTGCCAAAAGTACTTGCAGGCAAAAGAGTATCTGTAGCTCCTTATATCGGAGATGTTTCTGAAGGTCTTGACGGAACTTCAACTCCAAAAGATATTGAAACGTTGCTTCAGCTTACATATCTGTATTTTACAGACAACAGAGTTGATAATGATGCATTCCAGTCATGGTATAAACGCACAGAATCAGCGTTGAAGTCACAAGAGGGAACTCCTAATAAGATTTTCAGTGACTCTCTTATTTCTACTCTTTACGGTAATAATCCTGATGCGAGATCGCTTACACTTGATGAATTATCGCAAATTAACTACAATAATATAATGAATCTTTATAAAGGCAGATTTGCCAATGCAAAAGACTTTACATTCGTATTTGTAGGAAATGTAGATGAAGCGGCACTTAAACCACTTGTTGAAAAATATATTGCTTCACTTCCTTCTAAAGGCAAAATGGAGAAGTATAATACAAATTTGATGCCGAAGCAGGTTAGCGGACAGGTTGATAACCGTTTCAAAATAGAGATGACTACTCCTAAAGTAACTGTTTATAATACTTATACAGTACCTGCGGAATACAGCATCGAAAATAAAATGGCTGCAAATGCATTCTATCAGGTTATGAGCATCGTTTATACACGTACAATCAGAGAAGAAGAGGGTGGTACATACGGAGTTCAGACTTATGCATACAACCAGCAGATACCTTCTGAAGAGATTCTGTTTATTTATAAGTTTGATACAAATGAAGAGAAGGCGCCATCTCTTGAAAAACGTGCTTTCACAGAACTTGAAAAAGTAGCTAACAATGGTCCTGAGCAAGAAGATTTCGATAAAGTAAAAGAATTTATACTAAAATCTTATGATCAGAGAATTAAAGAAAACTCTTACTGGAGCAATACTATTAAGAGTAAAGAGTTCTTTAATGAAGATGAGTATACAGACTATCTTGATGCGATAAATAATCTTACTCCTGCTATGATTCAGGATCTTGCTAAAAGCATTGTCAATTCAGGAAACAGAATACAGGTAGTATCTACAGGTATACAGAAATAAATTTTTATTAGAAAATAACTCAAAAAGAGAGTGTTCCTTTTTTTAGGAATACTCTCTTTTTTTTTGTTAATAAATAATTAAAAACTTGAATAAAATAGGAACAAAACACATGCACAATTGTTTAATATATTACGATGTCATTTATAACGGTTTTTATTTACATATCATATAGTTAATATGAAAATTAAAAAATAACATACGATGAAAAAATTGAATTAGATCGGAAGAGCACACGTCTGAACTCCAGTCACCGCTCATTATC
>CAMTOT010000096.1 GCA_947074165.1 uncultured Bacteroidales bacterium | reverse complement strand
ATAACCTAACGATATATATCGCTAGGTTATTTTTATTTTGTATTAGTGTGAAGAGACTTTATATATTATAACATTGATGTTGAGCGCTTAATAAAGTTATTTAATGCCTCTCCCTTGAGCATGTTATTTGCAAGAAGGGACAGATCTATAAGCTGACGAAGCTTAGGTTCGCTTGCTGCATATTTGTCAACAATTGAATCTTCTTTAGTTTTTAATGCTGCTACTTCATTTTCAAGTTCTTTAAGCATTTCTCTTTCTGTAATAGATATCTCGTCTTCTTTTTTGCTTTTATTCTGTTCTCGAAGTTTCTCTGCCTGGCTATTTTTCTCACTCATGTCATGATTAATAGGATCAACTTCCGAAGAAAGAGTATTCTTTGCATTTTCCAGAACAGACTTGATTACTTTGCTGTCTGTATTAACAATCAGATTGAAAGAGTCTGGTAACTCTCCATAGAAACTCATGCCTGGTTGCATACCCTGCATTTCTTTCATTCTGCGCATAAACTCATTCTGAGTTATTATTACCGGCTGCTCGTTTTCTCCTATTGCTTCAAACATCACAATGAATTCAGTTTTTTCTATAGTCGGAATTTGTGATTTAAACATTTGAGAGAATATACGACGCTCATCATCGTTTAGCTCAGACTTGCGAATATCATCCTTTTTAATCAAATTAGGTATAATATCACTATCAACGCGCACGAAATGACTTTTTTCCAATTTTTGTTCAAGCATGCCAATAAAGTGATTGTCAAGCTGACCGTCAAGAAGAAGTACGTCATAACCTTTGGCTTTAGCATTTTCTATATAGCTATATTGTGCTTCTCTGTCATTTGCATACAGATAAATTAATTGTCCGTCTTTGTCTGTTTGATTATCTTCAATCAATTTTTTATACTCTTCAAGAGTGAAATACTGATTGTCTGTATTCTTTAAAAGAACAAATTTTTGGGCTTTATCATAAAATTTATCATCAGAAAGCATACCATATTCTATGAATATTTTGATATCATCCCATTTAGCTTCAAAGTCCTGGCGATTGTCATTGAAAATCTGCTGAAGTCTTTCTGCTACCTTTCTAGTAATATAACCTGATATCTTTTTTACATTGGCATCGCTTTGAAGATATGAGCGTGATACATTAAGTGGAATATCCGGAGAGTCAATAACACCCTGGAGAAGCATCATGAACTCAGGAACGACTCCTTCAACCGAGTCAGTAACGTAGACCTGGTTGCAATACAACTGGATTTTATTTCTGTTGAAATCGTTGTTGTTTATTTTAGGGAAGTATAAAATACCTGTCAAATTGAACGGAAAGTCAACATTTAGGTGAATCCAAAATAATGGATCACCAGCCATTGGATACATATCGTGATAAAAATTGATATAATCCTGATCGGTCATTTCTGCAGGGGCCTTAGTCCACTCCGGCTCTGTTTTGTTGACTACGTTGTTTTCGTCTGTTTCCTGCATTTTACCATCTTTCCATTCCTCCTTTTTACCAAAAATAACAGGTACAGGCAGGTATCTGCAATACTTTTTGAGTAGTGTCTCTACTCGTGCTTTTTCAAGAAACTCTTTGTTTTCCTCATCTATATATAGTACAATCTCGGTACCGCGATCTTCTTTTTCAATCTCTTCCATGGCATATTCCGGAGAACCGTCACAGCTCCACATCATAGCAGGAGAGTTTTCTTTCCATGATTTAGTGCGAATTTCAACCTTTGAAGATACCATAAATGCAGAATAGAATCCTAAACCAAAATGTCCGATGATTGTATTTGCATCATTTTTATATTTTTCAAGAAACTCTTCTGCGCCGGAAAACGCAATCTGGTTAATATATTTTTCTATTTCATCAGCTGTCATCCCGATACCGTGATCGGCAACTGTAAGTGTACCTTTTTCTTTATCTATGCGTATTTCAACATTTAAATCGTTAAGGCTTCCTTTATATTCACCTACAACGTTAAGTGTTTTTAGCTTTTGAGTTGCATCTACTGCATTTGATACAAGTTCACGAAGGAAAATTTCGTGGTCGCTGTATAAGAATTTTTTGATTACCGGGAAGATATTCTCGGAAGTAACATTAATAGATCCTTTTTGTGCACTCATCTTATGTATAATATGTTTAGTTAATATTATTATTTAACGAAACTATTAAAACAAAAAAAATGCCAGATGATTATCATCTGACATTTTGACTATATAACTGACAGTTTTTACTGTCTGTGTCTGTTATTCAATTTCTTGTTGTTGAACTTCTCTTCTTGATTTTGATACAATTTTATCTTCCGATTCATTATAATCAATTTCAATCACGTCACCCTCGTTTATCGAAGATTGTATAATAAGTTCTGCAATCTCGTCTTCAAGATATTTTTGAATGGCTCTTTTTAAAGGACGTGCACCAAACTGGATATCATATCCTTTTGAAGCGATAAAATCTTTGGCTTTATCTGTAATTATAAATTCATATCCAAGAGACTGTACACGTTTATAGAATCCTTTAAGCTCGATATCTATAATTTTATGTATAGCTTCTTTATCGAGTTGATCAAACGTTATAATATCATCGATACGGTTTAGAAATTCAGGTGAGAAAGTTTTATTTAGTGATTTTTGAATTACACTTCTTGAATATCCCTTGTCACCTACAAGCCCTGATGTATTAAACCCTATACCAGTACCAAAATCTTTAAGTTGTTTTGTACCGATGTTTGAGGTCATAATTATTATAGTATTCTTAAAATCGATGCGTCTACCCAAAGAGTCTGTTAGTCTACCTTCATCCATAACCTGAAGAAGAAGATTGAACACGTCGGTATGTGCTTTTTCTATCTCATCAAGTAGTACGACGGAATATGGATGACGTCTTACTTTTTCTGTAAGCTGACCACCTTCTTCATAGCCTACATATCCCGGAGGTGCTCCAATAAGTCTTGATACGGTAAATTTTTCCATAAATTCGCTCATATCAATGCGAACTAGATTGTCTTTTGTGTCAAATAGATACTGTGCCAATGATTTTGCCAGATGAGTTTTACCAACTCCTGTAGGTCCCAAAAACAAGAATGTGCCTATTGGTTTGTTAGGATCCTTCATTCCAACACGGTTTCTTTTTATGGCTTTTACTATTTTGTCGACTGCGTCATCCTGTCCAATTATTTGCTGGCGAAGTACGTTGCCCATTTCTATAAGTTTATGTCCTTCTGCTTCTGCTATTCTCTGAACAGGCACTCCTGACATCATTGCCACAACCTCTGCTATTTTTTCATCATCAACAGTCTGTCTTTGCTCCATCAAATCATCCTCCCAGCGTTTTTTAGCAGCGTCAAGGTTAGAAAGATACTCTTTTTCTTTATCCCTGAAACTAGCTGCAAGCTCGAAGTTTTGGCTTTTCACAGCTTTAATCTTTTCGTCTTTTGTCGATTCGATAAGCTTTTCAAGTTCCTCTATCTCTTTAGGAACCACGATATTCGATATATGAACGCGTGAACCGGCTTCATCAAGAGCATCTATGGCTTTATCGGGGAAGTTGCGATCGGTTATATACCTATCAGTAAGTTTTACGCAAGCCGCAAGTGCTTCATCAGTATAACTTACATTATGATGATCTTCATATTTGTCTTTGATATTTTTTAATATCTGAAGTGTCTCTTCTGGTGTAGTAGGGTCTACTACAACTTTTTGAAAACGTCTCTCAAGCGCACCGTCTTTTTCAATATTTTTTCGATATTCATCGAGAGTTGTAGCTCCGATACATTGTATCTCTCCTCTGGCAAGTGCCGGTTTCAACATATTGGCTGCATCCATTGATCCGGTAGCACCTCCTGCTCCTACTATGGTATGAAGTTCGTCAATGAAAAGAATTATATTGGGATTTTTAGACAGTTCATTAAGGATAGCTTTGATTCTTTCTTCGAATTGACCGCGGTATTTTGTTCCTGCTACAATTGAAGCCATATCTAAAGCTACAACACGTTTTTCAAATAGAACACGTGATACCTTCTTCTGTGTTATGCGTAATGCAAGTCCCTCCACAATTGCAGATTTACCAACGCCAGGCTCACCAATAAGTACCGGATTATTCTTTTTCCTTCTTGAAAGTATCTGAGCAAGTCGTTCAATTTCGGATTCTCGTCCCACTACAGGATCAAGTCTTCCTTCTTCGGCTGCTTTAGTCATATCTGTACCAAAATTATCTAATACAGGGGTTTCATTACCCGTTTTAGTAGCCGATGAATGTTTGCTTTGCTCATTATAATATTTTTGTTCTTCCTCGTCGTCATCGTCATCAGTGAAGCTTGCTCCCATCTGAGGATTTAGTCCGCTATCGTCTTTTATGTCATGTTGCAAGTCCTCCTTAATAAGCTTTCTTATATTGGAGTATTCAATGCTTTGCTCAGAAATGGCAGTGTTTGCATTATTCTTATTTTTCATAATCGCTAACAGTAAATGTTCAGTATCTGTTTGTTTGGCTTTTAAAAGTTTAGATTCCAGAAAGCTTATTCTAAGTACAACTTCCGTACTGGAATCAACGAGTAATTCATATTCATCATTAAATAATGTATCTGAATTCTCTTTAGAGAAAGATTCAAGTCTGATTATGAATTTTTCTATATCTATCTGAAGTCTTTTAAGAATGTCTAATGCTTTGCCGGTCCCATCACAAAGAATGCCCAATAGGATGTGTTCGGGTGCAATGACCGGACTGTTTAGTCTTTGCGCTTCTTCTCTGCTGAAACGTAAAACATCCTTTATCCGTGGTGAGAAATTTTGTTCCATAATAACAATATTATTTATAAAATACACAATACCTGCATTGCAAATGTAGTAAAAAACACAGATATGGAGTATCGTTTAATTTTGATTGTACAAAATGTATGCCGAAATATAGATGTCAGTATGACAGAATGTTTAAACCAAGGTTAATTTAAACTTAAAAGTCTATATACATATAACATTATAGTAAGTATGAAAGTTCTCGGTTATAATAATCAATTTATTAAAAAACAGAAAAGCTTTTTTTTATTTCCATTTTTTGTGAATATGGACGGGTTTTTAAATAAAAAATGATGAAAATTTTGTCCAAAATCGATATAAAAGCGGTATATTTGTTACATAAATATTAACACCGGAATTATGATAAAAGTCATACTTCCGAAATCGGGTACAATTATTCAGAGAATAATAGCTTATGAATAATTGTGCTTATTTGTGTGAAAGAGAATAATAATATAAATATTTAATAGATGGTTGATCAGGATAGAATTATTAAGATTAACATTGAAGAGGAGATGAAATCATCGTATATCGATTATTCGATGTCGGTGATTGTATCACGTGCATTACCAGATGCTAGAGATGGGTTTAAACCTGTGCATCGTAGAGTATTGTTCGGGATGAATGAACTTGGAAATACATACGATAAGCCGTATAAGAAATCGGCCAGAATTGTTGGTGAAGTATTAGGTAAATATCACCCACATGGAGACTCATCTGTATATGGGGCTCTTGTTCGTATGGCTCAGGAGTGGTCTTTGCGTTATCCTCAAGTTGATGGTCAGGGTAACTTCGGGTCAGTCGATGGTGATGGAGCAGCTGCTATGCGTTATACAGAGGCGAGACTTGCGAAGATTGCCGAAGAAATGCTTAGAGATATCGATAAAAACACGGTAGATTTTCAATTGAACTTTGATGATACATTGAAAGAACCGACTGTTTTGCCAACTAGAATACCAACTTTGCTTGTAAACGGAGCCTCTGGTATTGCAGTAGGTATGGCCACAAACATGCCTCCTCATAATATTACAGAGGTTATAGACGCAACTGTGGCATATATTGAAGACCGTAACATCGATGTTGAGGGTCTGATGAAATTTATTAAAGCACCAGACTTCCCGACTGGTGGTTATATATATGGATATTCAGGTGTAAAAGAAGCTTTTGAAACAGGTCGAGGAAGAGTAGTCCTGAGAGCTAAAGCAGAGATTGAAACTGAAGGAAACAGAGAGAAAATTGTAATCACAGAGATTCCATACCTTGTTAATAAAGCAGAGCTTATTAAAAAAATAGCTCAGCTTGCTGATGAGAAAAAAATCGAGGGTATATCAAATGCCAACGATGAATCAGACCGTCAGGGGATGCGTATCGTTGTAGATATTAAAAAGGATGCTAACGCAAGTGTAGTTCTGAACAAGCTGTATAAAATGACGGACTGTCAGACTTCATTTAACGTTAATAATATAGCCCTGGTTAATGGCCGTCCACGTATGTTGAATCTGAGAGATCTTATTCATTATTTTGTGGAACATCGCCATGATGTAGTAATCAGACGTACTAAGTTTGAACTTGCCGAGGCGGAAAAAAGAGCGCATATTCTTCAAGGTCTTATCATTGCTTCTGATAATATAGATGAAGTTATCAAGATTATTCGTTCTTCAAACAGTCCTGACCAAGCTCGCGAGCGCTTGATAGAGCGATTTGCACTGTCTGAAATTCAGGCCAGAGCGATAGTCGAGATGCGTCTTCGTCAGCTTACTGGTCTTGAGCAGAACAAACTGCATGCTGAGTACGAAGAAATAATGAAGCAGATAGAATATCTAAACAGCATACTTAACGAAGATGAGTTATGTATGAAGGTAATCAAAGATGAGTTGGTTGAAATTCGTGAAAAATATGGAGATGAACGTCGTTCTGAGATTGTTTATGCTTCAGAGGAATTCAACGCGGAAGATTTCTATTCTGACGATGAGATGATTATAACTATTTCTCATCTTGGATATATCAAACGTACTCCTCTTACAGAATTTCGTGCTCAAAATAGAGGCGGCGTAGGTGCAAAGGGTAGCAATACTCGCGATGAAGACTTTATCGAGTATATTTATCCGGCTTCAATGCATAACACTATGCTGTTCTTTACACAAAAAGGACGCTGTTTCTGGCTTAAGGTTTATGAAATACCTGAAGGTGCAAAGAACTCAAAAGGTCGTGCAATTCAGAATATGCTTAATATTGATTCTGATGATAAAGTCAATGCGTTTATCAGAGTTAAGAATCTAAATGATCCGGAGTATAACTCTAAACATTCTCTTATTTTCTGTACAAAACGAGGTCTTGTTAAGAAAACACTTCTTTCTGCTTATGCACGCCCGCGTGCAAATGGTATCAATGCTATAAATATCAATGACGATGACCAGGTAATCCAGGTTCGCTTGACGGATGGTACTAAGCATGTTATACTAGCAAACCGTAATGGACGAGCTATCTGCTTCCATGAAAATGCAGTTCGTCTGATGGGACGTGTATCTACAGGTGTCAGAGGTATGAAGCTTGATAATGACGGTGTTGATGAAGTAATTGGTATGATTACAGTTAGCTATCCAGGAGCCGTTCAGTTTGAGCAGACTCTTGATCTTTATGATGATAATGATGTTGAAGAAACAGAAATTGAAGATATCGAAGTAAATGATACTGACGTAACAGAGGAAAACGAGACGATAGAAGTTGATCCTACACAGGAAACTATTATGGTTGTTTCGGAAAAAGGCTTCGGTAAAAGATCTCCGATTGTATCATATCGTATTACAAGTCGTGGCGGGAAAGGAGTCAAAACACTTAACCTTACTGATAAAACAGGCCCGCTTGTTACTATTAAAAGTGTTACGGATGATAATGATCTTATGATTATAAACAAATCTGGTATTGCTCTTCGTTTGCATGTAGCAGATCTTCGTATTATGGGACGTGCAACTCAAGGTGTTCGCCTTATTAATCTAGATAAAAAGAATGACTCTATTGCTTCTGTTTGTAAGGTAGCTGCTGAAACTGAGGAAAATAACGATTCGCAGGAAGTTGCAACAGAAGTTAACGAATAATTATTACAAACTATTTGGTAGTGTAAATCTATCATCTTAAATTTGTACACAATCATACAGAGAGGTAGAGTAGTATCTGCCTCTCTGTCTTATATTTGAATAATAAACATTGATTATAACTTATACTAATTTGAAATGAAAAAAGTATTAATGTCTGCGGCTTTGTTGCTAGTTGCAACAGGCGGTTTCGCACAGGAAAAGCTTGTAAACAAGGCATTGACTGAACTTAAATCAGAAAAACCTGATTTTAATGAGGCTAAAAGTCTTGTTAAGACAGCGATGGAAAATGAATTGTCTAAGGATCTTGCTAAGACATGGTATGCTGCCGGTATGATTGAAAACAAACAGTTTGAGGCTGAGCGTAACAAACAGATTCTTGGTCAGAAACCGGATGAAGAGAAAATGTATGGTGCTCTATTTAATACAATAAGCTTCTTTGAGAAAGCTGTTGTTTTGGATATGCAGCCAGATGTTAAGGGTAAAGTAAAATCAAAATACGCAAAAGAAATTAAGAATACAGTAAGAGGAAATCAGTTGTATTTTTATAATGCAGGTGGTTATTTCTGGGATAAAAAAGACTATCCAAATGCGTATAATATGTTTAAAACATATGCAGCAATTCCTCAGTTGGAAATGTTTAAAGGAGAGACTTTCCCTGTAGATACAAATCTTAATACAATTCAGTTTTATACAGCTATAGCTGCTTCTCAGATACCTAACCACAAACTGGCTGCAGAAGAATATGCTAAACTTAAAGGTACAGGTTATAAACCAAATGAGGTTTATCAGTATCTTGCTTATGAATATCAACAACTTGGGGATACTGTAGCTTATGAGCAGGTACTTGTAGATGGTGCCAAAGAGATGCCAAATGAACCATTCTTTGTTCAGACTCTTATTAATCTGTACATCAACAGATCTCAATATGATGATGCTGTAGTTTATCTTGAAAATGCTATTAAACAAGATCCTTCAAATGCTCAGTTCTATGATGTTAAGGGTCGTCTTCTTGAATCTATGAAACAGGTTGATGAGGCTATTGAGTCATTCAAAAAAGCTATTGAAGTGAACAGTGAGTACGCAGAGGCTTATGCCGATCTTGGACGCGTTTATTACAACAGAGCTATTGATGTTGACAATGGTCTTAATCAGAAGACTTATGATAAAGAGTTCGACGAAAAAGTAAAACCTTTGTATCTGGAGGCAATTCCTCATTTTGAAAAAGCTTATGCTTTGAATAATCAGGAAAGAAACTCGCTTGTAGCTCTTCGCCAGATGTACTATAAACTTAAGATGTACAAAGATTACGAAAGAATTGAAGCTGAAATGAATAAATAATTAGCTTTAGATATACAAAAAGACCTGATAATTATTTTATCAGGTCTTTTTGTAAATTCATATATTACATTGTTTATTTCATGTATTCCATACAAATATATATTCCGATAATTACCCTTATGTTAAGTAGGGGTTTTTTGAAAATAACAACAGATTTAATTATTGATTATCCAATAAACAAAAGAGCAATATCTTAGAAAGATACTGCTCTTTTGTTTATTGGATATTTTCAGCAAGGAATATTCAATTTCTTGCCAGATTTTCATCATTTAGCAAAGAATATTTAATTCTCT
>CAMTOT010000095.1 GCA_947074165.1 uncultured Bacteroidales bacterium | reverse complement strand
AAAACATATCTTTTCGAAGATTTACGCCCTACTCCGGAAGTTTCTTTCGCTATCCGCGAACTTGGCTGCCAGAGCGGTATTATCCTTACTGCGTCTCACAATCCGAAAGAATACAACGGATATAAAGCTTACTGGAATGACGGAGCACAGGTTATCGCTCCTCATGATAAAAATATTATCGCTGAGGTTAACAAAATCAAAAGCGTAGATGATATTAACTTCAAAGGCAATAAAGAATTGCTTGTTATAGTTGGTAAAGAGCTTGATGACAAATTCCTTGCTAACATTAAGACTCTTTCTTTGAGCCCTGATGCTATCAAACGTCAGGAAAACATGAAGATTGTTTACACTCCTATTCACGGTACAGGTGTAAGACTTATTCCTGCTGCTCTTGAAAGCTGGGGATTCAAAAACATTATTCATGTGGAAGAACAGGATGTGGTAAGTGGTAACTTCCCTACTGTAGCTTCTCCAAACCCGGAAGAACCGGCTGCACTTGCTATGGCTGTAGCTAAAGCTAAAGAAGTAGACGCTGATCTTGTGATGGCTTCTGACCCTGATGCAGACCGTATCGGTATCGCCGTAAAAGATAATAAAGGAGAATGGGTACTTGTGAACGGTAACCAGATCGTTATGATCTTCCTTAATTATATCATTTCACGCTACAGAGAACTTGGCTGGATCAACGGAAATGAGTATATCGTAAAGACTATCGTTACTACAGAGCTTATTAAAACAATCGCTGAAAGAAACGACATTCAGATGTACGACTGCTACACCGGCTTTAAATGGATTGCTGATGTTATCCGCAATAACGAAGGCAGCAAAAAATATATCGGTGGCGGTGAAGAAAGCTACGGATTCCTTGCAGAAGAGTTCTGCCGCGATAAAGACGCAGTATCAGCTTGCGCTCTTATGGCAGAGATTGCAGCTTGGGCTAAAGACAATGGCAACTCTGTATTTGAAATGATCCAGGATATATATCTTACTTACGGATTCCGTAAAGAAAAAGGTATCTCGGTTGTGAAGAAAGGCAAATCCGGGGCTGAAGAGATTGAAGCTATGATGGTTAATTTCCGTAACAACCCTCCTATGGAGATCGCAGGATCTAAAGTTATCCTTGTCAAAGATTACGGTACATTAAAAGCAAAAGATATTATTGAGGGAGAAACATTCACTCTTGATATGCCAACTACATCAAATGTACTTCAATACTTTACTGAAGACGGTTCGAAAATTTCTGTTCGCCCTTCAGGTACAGAACCTAAAATCAAATTCTATGTTGAGGTAAGCGGAGATCTTAAATCAAGAGAAGAATATGATGCGGCTAATAAAGCGGCAGATGAGAAAATCATCGCGGCTTTGGCTTCAATGGGTGTATAAAAATATATCTTACATTAAATATAAAGCGTGTTTCGGAAGTTTTCGGAACACGCTTTTTTTGATATTTCTATTAAACCTTTTAGCAAATATCTAATCTTATATAAAACTTTAATTACCCAATTATGCCCCGGATACTCTTAATTATTATTCTTAAAATTGCCTTTGCTTCAAATTTCATTTATGCTTCCGAAAAAATTACACCGGCTCAATATCAGTCAATGCTTGGAAGCGGCCTTGATGTTGATTGGTCTAAAACCTCTAAAGGGGCTGTAAGTTATAGCAAACAAGCTGTAAAAGATTTTGCCGAACAAGGATTCTCACATGTGCGTATAAGGGTCAAGGATGATATCTCTGACAGGTTATTGAGTCAGCTTTCCACTCAGGTCAATGATTGCCTTGAGAATGGCGTTATACCCATTATAGCTTATCAGGCTAAAGAGTTTAAGGAAAATCCGACTCTGGATAATCTAAATAAAACAGTGAAGTGGTGGGAAGGGATAGCTGAGCATTTCAAAAATTACTCAGATTCATTGTCTTTCGATATTTTGATTGAGTGTACGGACAAACTAAACAAGAATCAAAAAATGCTTAATCTGTTGTTTGAGAACAGTGTGGCGGCAATAAGAAAAAGTAATCCGCAAAGAATAGTCTTCATTTCGCCTATCGTAAGATCATCTCCTGAAAATCTTAAATATCTTGATATCCCAACCAAAGCAAATGGTTACCTGATGGCTGAATGGCACTTTTATGCCTCCGGACCGAGTAAGAGTAATAAGAATAAGCTTTGGACTACAGGTACAGATTCTGAAAAGAAGATAATACTTGATAAAATTGAGTGTGCTGCTCAATGGTCTGAAAAAACAGGCATACCGACATGGGTAGGCGCATGGATGCCCGGAAATTACAATGACGGGAATGACTATACGGTAAGTGAGCAAATGGAGTTTGCCTCATTTGTAGTATCGGCATTAAACAGTAAAAGAATACCGTTTGCAGTAAATGAGGGAAGTAAATACTATGACTATTCAGACAATAGATGGATAAAAGAAAAGCTCCCGCTAATAAATATATTAACAGGAGCAATAAAATAAATTTTTATGACATGTTTATTATCTGTCGTAGCATCTCAAAACGTTCCTGACCTTCTGTTTCTGACTTTCGAATGTAAACGCGTCAACTATAAGCAAACAGTTTTCTTTGTCTGTGATATTATCTTTCATTTTATCAAGAACTTGCATTTTATCATCGTCAAAAGAGAACAGCTTCATTATATTACGGCACTGCATACTGGTGAAATATCCGTTAAGAGTGGCTACCTCTATCAGGTCCAACTTATCGTCTTTGAAGGGTTTCTTTTTTATCTTATTCAATAAAAAATCAAATTTTTCCTTACTCATAGGCTCATTATATCCGCACGGTCTGTGCCTATTGTTGTAATCTCTGTCCGAATGATGCGGTTTTGAATTATATCCTTTATCATTATGCTTGCTTTGGATATCCTGAGCTGCAACAAATGTGATTAGACAGCTAAATAATATCGCGGCAATGGTCAGAAGGTTTCGTTTTGAGTTCATATTATAATTTAATTTTTCAGTCTCAAGACTGTAAATGAATACGCCGGAAGATTCAACTCAGTCAGTTCTTCGGGTGAAATAATTGTTTCTACAGGCAAAGCCTTTCTGTCGTCGGGTGTACCTTTTAGAACTGTATGTATAACGTCAAATTTATCTTTATCAATACCCATCGAAGTCAGATCAAAATTAACTTTGGTCTCTACTGGTAATATATTCACAACTTTAATAATTATATCGCCGGATTTTGAATCTTTCACTGCAGAACAAGCTAAACGTTTGCCAATTTCCGGATTTTTATCAGACACAGATATTTTGTTTGGTATATATGTCTCACCCGCATTCTGACCAAAAAGTTTCTGTACATGATATCCTACCGTAGGCTTTACCTCTGTGTTATTGAAATAAATAAGATCCGGATTCCATTGTGTAAACTTCTCCTTTGCCAAAAGAGGTGCGTAAGAAGTAAGAGCAACTACATCTCCATTACGCTCCACATTAATAAGATGAAGAGCCTCAGCAAGTGCCGTCTCTATATTTACATGACGGTTAGGAACATGAGCTGCATATTCGCCAAGATAAACTTTTGATTTCGAACGATCATATCTGTCATAGAAGTCCTGATTATTGATAAACCAGCCCGGAGGATTATAATAATGTTCATCTATATAAGGTATTCCGGCTTCTGTAGCTACTCTCCAGCCCTCTACATAGTCAGAGCCTTCATAGAACGGACCTGCGGTACCTACAATTTCTATCTCCGGATATTTGGCATTAATAGCCGCACTTATCATTTTAAAACGCTCTTCAAACACTTCTGAGATAAGATCTTCATTACCAACGCCGAGATATTTCAGATTAAATGGTTTAGGGTGTCCGGCATCAGCTCTCATCTTAGCCCATTTATTCTTTTTAGGATCACCGTTTGCCCACTCGATAAGATCAAAGATCTCCTGTATATATTCATCCATCTGATCCATTGGGATGCCACACTGCTGTCCGTGTCCCCCTATACTGGAGTTCTGACAAGGCACACCCGCAGGCACTACTGGAAGAGGAGCAGCTCCAAGGTCTTCACAAAACTGGAAATATTCATAATAGCCCAGTCCCATACTCTGATGGTATCCCCATAAATTTCTCTGAGGCTTACGCGCCTCAAGAGGTCCGACAGTATTCTGCCACTTATACATATTGTCAAGACCGTTGCCGTGAGCTACACAACCACCCGGGAAACGTACGAAACGAGGATGCATATCCGCAAGAGTCTGAGCAAGGTCGGCGCGCATACCGTTCTTTCTGTTTTTAAATGTTTTCTGCGGGAATAGCGAAACCATATCTACCGCAAGCTCTCCGACGCTAAGCGGCATAATCTCAAGAGATGCATTATTGACAGTTTCGCGTACCGTAATAACAGATTTATATTGTTTCCACTTATTTGAAATACCATTTATAGTTGTCTCACCGAGTACCTTACCTTCAGGTGACGTAATTCTCACCTTTATATTTTTCGATTTAGATCCCGCATTTCTTGCGAAAAGAGAGAAGTCATATTTATCACCTTTCTTTACAGGAATACCGTCAAAACCTGAATTCACAAGAGACGCCCCTTGTGTTTTTATATCTACAAGTGCATAGTGAGGGTTATTATCGTGAAGAGGATTATCTTTTTTTATAGAAAATGAAGCGTTTTTCCCTTTTATGCTCCAGGCCTTATCATGTCCCCAATCTTTTGTTTTTCCTTCTCCCGGATAATATTCAAAACCGCGATTCTGAATAAGTTCGGCATAGATACCTCCGTCTGCAGCATAGTTAATATCTTCAAAGAAGATTCCCATGAGCATATCACTTATCTGCTTTGATTTATCAGAATTAAAAGAGATACTTGCCTGAAGCGGTTTAAGCCCCGGATAACGACTGTTATCATCAATAATACGCTCGCTATTCTGCTTATGCTTATAGGCTGCGAGTTTATGAGCGTTTACAAGATCATCTACCACCGACCATGCTACCCGATGTACAGTACCGGTCTGAATCTGACCATCAATATTTGCCTGAACTCTCGTATTACGGCGCTCAGAAGAAGAAGCGCTTTTATGCGAGGTAAAATGTTTGAAATCTTTAGTGCTTGATGTGTAAACATTATCACCGCCTTTTGTATCAACCCATGATATAAGATACTCATTACCACTATTAAATACAGACGCTTCAACGCCAATACAATTGCCCGGCGAGTCCATATAGTGATAAGCCTGAGGCTTCCAGTAAACGAGATCTTTAGAGTATGTATGAGCAAACACTCCGTCCTTTTCATTTAGCGACCAAAGACAATGCCATAAGTTATTATCGTCTTTTACAAGTACAGGATCAATCATACGTTTCTGGTCACCCCAACTACCAAAATCTGATTTTAAAAAAGAATGTTCAGATCCGATTTGATTCCAGTTTTCATTATCAACGCTCCATGCGAAATGCAGTCCGTTGCGCCCTTTGTTAATCTCAGTCGCATAACTGAAAATGTAGGCGGAATCGGGTTCGTTAGCAAAAACGTCAGCTATCGGATAGCATAGAAATGCAAGCGAAAGGTAAGGTAATAGTTTGTTTTTCATCTTTATTATATTGAATAGTGTGTGTCTTTCTTAAAAGAATTTAATAGTGTCAAATATACATTTAATTTATTACAATCATCACTCTTTCTTTAATTTATACAACATAAAAAAAGTACAGGACGAATCCGGTTATTGTATCCGGTCCGTCCTGCAATAAATATTCAATATTATTTTGTCGATTACTGTCCTTTATAGATTATGCCGGCAGCAGCCTGAGCTTTAGGCATCACTACAACGTCATTTATACAAACATGATCAGGCAATCCAATTATATAAGAAATAGTATCTGCGATATCCTCAGCGGTAAGCGGAATAAAACCTTCATATACGGTTTTCGCTCTCTCGGCATCACCATGAAAACGAACCTCAGAGAATTCTGTTTCAACTGCACCCGGACACACCTGCGACACTTTCACGCCATAAGGAAGCATATCAATGCGCATCCCCTTAGAAAGAGCGTCTACCGCATGTTTTGTAGCGCAATATACAGCGCCCTTAGCGTAAACTTCTTTTCCGGCAATAGAACCGATATTTATAATATGTCCTTTACGGCGCTCTATCATACCCGGAGATATGACACGAGTCACATAAAGCAGACCTTTTACATTCGTATCAATCATCTTATCCCAATCTTCAGTATCCCCTTCCTGTACAGTGTCAAGCCCTGAAGCAAGTCCTGCATTATTAATCAGCAGGTCTATATTCCGCCACTCTTCAGGTAGATTGCCAAGCTGCGACTGTACCTGATCTTTATCTCTTACATCAAAACATAACGTCAGGGTATTTGCCTCATACTCATCCCATAAAAGAGCATCGAGTGAAGAAAGACGATCTTGACGACGACCTGTCAATATAAGCTTCCATCCATCTTTAGCCAGTTTTTTTGCCGTAGCGAGACCGATACCGGATGTAGCGCCTGTAATAAGAGCTATTTTATCTGCCATAATTATAATATTTTAAATGATTTCGTATTTGTATAACGCTTAGAGACATGCATCAGTTTAAAAACATTGCAGACTCTGCATAAAGACAAAATTAAGAAATAAATGATAAAATAATTCACAAAAAAGCCATTCAAAAAAAGAATAAATTAGTAATAATAGATACTAATTATCAATTATTCAATCAATAAATGACATTAAGAGGCAAAAATCATTTGAATTTTGCTTTAAAATTAATATTTTCGCAAACAATTTAGACAACGAATGAATTAACACAAACCAATATAAAAACAATTTAATCCAATGGAGCAAGTTTCAGCACGTTTGGCAAGCCTATCGCCGTCAGAGACACTGGCTATGTCACAAAAAAGTAATGAGTTGAAAGCGCAGGGCTTTGATGTAATCAATCTAAGTGTAGGTGAACCCGATTTCAACACACCTGATCATATTAAAGCAGCAGCAAAGGAAGCTATTGATCAGAACTTCTCTTTCTATTCACCTGTACCGGGCTATCTAAGCTTGCGTAAAGCGGTTTGCGATAAATTAAAAAGAGAAAACAATCTTGAGTTTACCCCAGATCAGATTGTTGCTTCAAACGGAGCAAAACAGTCTGTTTGTAATGTTCTTATGTGCGTAGTTGGTCCTGGCGACGAAGTTATCGTTCCTACTCCGGCATGGGTAAGTTACTTTGAGATGGTTAAACTTGCGGAGGGTAAAAACGTAATTGTAAAAGCAGGTATCGAACAGGATTTCAAAATCACTGCAGAACAGCTTGAATCGGTTATCACTCCAAAAACTAAAGCTATCATTCTTTGCTCTCCGTCAAACCCGACAGGTAGCGTATACAGCAAAGAGGAGCTTAAAGCACTTGCAGACGTACTTGCAAAACACCCACAGATCGTAATCATCGCAGATGAGATCTACGAACATATCAACTATGTTGGCAAACACGAAAGCATCGCTCAGTTTGAAAACGTTAAAGACCAGGTAGTAATTGTAAACGGCGTATCTAAAGCTTACGCAATGACCGGATGGCGTATCGGTTACATCGCGGCTCCGCTTTGGATTGCTAAAGCATGTAACAAACTACAGGGCCAGTACACTTCAGGCGCAAGCTCTATTGCTCAGAAAGCATCTGAAGCTGCTTATACAGGACCTCAGGAATGTATCGGTCAGATGCGTGATGCATTTGCACGTCGTCGCCAGCTTGTGATCAATCTTGCGAAAGAGATTCCTGGATTTAAAGTAAACGAGCCGGACGGAGCATTCTATCTTTTCCCTGATGTTTCTGAAATTCTTGGTAAATCACACGAAGGTAAAGTTATTAATTCAGGAGCTGATCTTGCTATGTTTATCCTTGAAAAAGGAATGGTAGCTACAGTAGGAGGTGACTCATTCGGCGCACCTGAGTGTCTTCGTTTCTCTTACGCTACTTCTGACGAGAAACTTATCGAAGCAATGAAACGTATTAAAGATACTGTAGCTCTTCTTAAATAATTAAGAAAACTGTTACAGCACAATATTAGGAAAAGGATAATCTTCAATTGGAGATTATCCTTTTTTATTTTCACATTTTTATGTTTATTTGCACACACTAAATTTAAAGAAATGAAAACATATCTATTTACATTATCTGTATTCGCAACACTCGTATCATGTACACAAGTACCTGAGGTAAAAAACTTCATAATCAATAATGATTCGGCGCACGACAGAATAGATGAAGCCTTCGTTATAAACAGAAATCAACTGCCTGACAATAAAGACCTGCTGCCCGTCGTTATTGACTCTAATGGAGAATATATTGCCACACAAATTGACGATATAGATATGGACGGAAAATGGGATGAGTTAGCATTTGTTTATTCTCTTAAATCGGGTGAAAAAGCCAACCTTGCCATTAAATTTATATCTCAGACAGAATATCCTGAATTTCAAAAAAGAACTCACGTGAGACTCGGAAAGATGTTTACTCCGGGCGACATAAGAATACTTGATACAGACTTTCACGGTAAATTTGAATTACCAAGAGGAGGCAATCCTGAAAAACCGTATCCTTATCAGACTGATGGTCCGGCATGGGAAAACGACAAAATGGGATATAGACACTACTTTGACGGACGCAACGTAAGAGACGTGTTCGGTAAGACTACAGACAGAATGGTTATGGACAGTGTAGGAATACGTGAAAACGGATATGTAGGTGACACTTATCATACTCTTGACTGGTGGGGACGCGACATTATGAGCGGAGCACGCTCGTTCGGACTCGGAGGTATTGCCCTTCAAAAGGGTGACTCACTAATCAGACTTGGTGTTACAATCGACAAAACAATCAACAACATTGATACAACTTATTATACATTGGTGACAAGCGGTCCTGTAAGAAGTATTTTTAAACTTGACTTTAAGGGCTGGGAAGTAGATGGCGACACAATAGATGTATACGAGACAATGACTATCTGGGCTGGTAAATACGGATATGAAAACAATATAAGACTTTCTCGTCTGCCTGAAGGAAGCTCGCTTGTGACCGGTATTGTTAATAGCTTCAACGATATGCCATATATACGCAAACAAGTCGGAGGCTATAATCTTATGCTTACTCATGATAAACAAACTTACGATAAAGTATGGTTTATGGGTATGGGACTTATGATTAATAACGAAAACTGGACTGGTATTGAATTTGAAGCTCCTAAAACCGGTAACGGTATCTGTACTACATGGTGTACGATACTTAAACCCAATGCCAACGACGAATACAATTTCAATTGCAGCGCAGGATGGGAGATTACAGATACCCGCTTTACAGAAAGTGCATTTTTTGAAAGCATCGTGACTGATTATGCTGACGAACTATCTGAAAAAAGCGCAATAACGTTATTGTAAACTAACAATAAA
This sequence comes from uncultured Bacteroidales bacterium, assembly GCA_947074165.1. Classification (GTDB taxonomy): domain Bacteria; phylum Bacteroidota; class Bacteroidia; order Bacteroidales; family JAUNSR01; genus JAUNSR01. The sequence goes on along the minus strand of CAMTOT010000095.1, from coordinate 145 downwards.
ATATAGAGAGCGTGCCTTGTCAGACACGCTCTTTTTTATGTTATTACTCTTTAATTCTTCTATCCATGAATGGTAAATGAAAGGTAAATCAAAAATATCCTAACTAAACCTTTATATGCAACACCTGTTGCCGATATCGGCAACC
>CAMTOT010000094.1 GCA_947074165.1 uncultured Bacteroidales bacterium | reverse complement strand
GAGATAATGAGCGGTGACTGGAGTTCAGACGTGTGCTCTTCCGATCTAAAGTGGTAGGTGGTACAATCTTAGACCAAAACGGTGATCCGGTAATTGGAGCTAGTATCGTTGTAAAAGGCACAAACCAAGGTCTTATAACAGATATAGACGGTAACTTTTCCTTAAATGAGGTTCCTGAAAATGGCGTGATACAAATCAGCTTTGTTGGATATAAAAAACAAGAAGTATCCGTTAAGGGGAAATCTGTATTAAGAGTAACCCTTGCGGAAGACTTAGAGGTTCTTGACGAGGTAGTTGTAGTAGGTTACGGCACACAAAAGAAAAGCGATGTAACAGGCGCAGTATCAAGCGTAAGTGCAAAAGACCTTACATCACGCCCCGTGAATAACGCGTTTGAAGCACTTCAGGGAAAGGCTGCCGGTGTAGATATTACAAGTAGCGAACGTCCGGGAACTGTTGGTAGCATTAGAATCCGCGGTAATCGCTCCCTAACTGCAAGTAACTCCCCTCTTTATGTTGTAGATGGTATACCATTGCTTTCAGGTTCAGGAATTGAAACCATCAACCCCCGTGATATAGAATCTGTTGATATTCTTAAAGATGCTTCCGCTACTGCAATATACGGTTCACGTGGTGCAAATGGCGTTGTGATAATTACTACAAAACAAGGTAAAGACGGACAGTTTAACCTTAATTATGCCGGTACGATTACCTCAAGCAACATAGTTGACCTTCGTCAGTCTATGAGTGCAGAGGAGTATATCACATGGCGTAGATGGGCTTATTATAACTCTGATCCTTCAAGATATGCGCATCCGGATTCTCCTACAATGGAAAACGATAAAGCGCTATTTAACGCAGGTCTTGACGATACAGCATCTTGGGCCAATGTTTCTAAAGGATGGTCTAACGGAAAATGGGATGGTTCTAAAGTCACTTCTACAGACTGGGCTGATTTAGTTTCTCAAACAGGTATAGCTCACGAACACACTTTAAGCGCAAGTGGTGGTACTGACAAAATAAACGGATATGGATCGTTCAGTTATCTTAAGAACGACGGTACACAAAAAGGACAATGGTATGAACGCTATACAGGTAAAGCAAGTGTAAACATTAAACCAAAAAAATGGTTTGACCTAAGCGCATCATTAAATGCATCTTGGAGCGAACAGGATTATGGTATGTCAACTCTTGGCGCATCGTCTTCTACAGGACCTAACTCTATTTATGGCAAAGCAAAAGCTATCAACAGTGTAGCTATGCCATACAATGAAGAAGGTGATCTTATTATGTACCCTGGTGGTAATAGCCAGATTTATACAATTGTTGATGAATGGAATAAATCCACACAGCAATCTCAGACTTTCCGCGCATTAGGAAGCTTCAGTGCGGCTTTCAATTTCGGGGAAATGTACAAACCGCTTAAAGGTCTTAAATATAAAATAAGTTTTGGTCCTGATTTCCGCCACTGGAGAGAAGGTGTTTATATTGACGGCTCATCTGCCAACCGTGTAGGTGGTAATAACTATGCCAGACTTAGAAACCGTCGTGATTTTTCTTGGACTCTTGACAATATGGTTAATTATGACCGTACAATTGCAAATAATCACAAAGTTGGAGTTACTCTACTTCAGACAGCATCGGCATGGAATATAGAGGAGTCAAGTATGAACGCTGAAAAAATAGCAAGACCTTCGTATCTATGGAACGCATTTGGAACAATTGACCTTACAAACCCTGATTCAAAACCAGGAATGAGTTCAGGAATCACTGAGCGTCAGATTACATCATACATGGCTCGTTTCAACTATGGTTACAAAGAAAGATATCTAGTTACTGCAACCGGACGTTGGGATGGCGCATCTCAGCTTGCTGATGGCAATAAATGGGACTTCTTCCCTTCACTATCCATTGCCTGGCGTGTTAATGAGGAAGGATTCCTTAATGACGTAACATGGCTTGACAACCTAAAAGTTCGTGCAGGTGTAGGTATAACAGGTAACTCTTCAGTAGCTCCATATGATACCAAAGGTGCTATACAATCAATCCTTATACCGTTTAACGGAGGTAATGAATACGGATATACAACAAATGAGCCTTTCTACAGCAAAGATCAGCTTGTTATGGCAAACCCTGACCTTGGATGGGAAAGAACAACACAATACAATGTTGGTATTGACTTTGGTGTATTAGGAAACAGAATTTCCGGAGGTGTTGATTTTTACACATCAATCACAAATGACCTTATCATGAGTATGAAGATCCCTACCTTGACCGGATTCTCTTCTACTCTTGCAAATGTAGGTAAGACAAAAAATAAAGGTGTTGAGTTTACATTAAATGCAATCCCGGTACAAACTTCTACAGGATTTACATGGGAAACAAACTTCAATGCAGCATTCCAGAAAGATGAAATTGCAGAACTTGCTTATGGTAAAAACGACATGGTAGACAACGCCTGGTTTATTGGTGAATCAATTGGAGTTTATTATGGATATGCAAACAACGGCCTATGGCAGGATACAGCAGAGGATAGAGAAGAAATGGCTAAGTTTAATGCAAAAGGACATAATTTCTCTCCCGGAATGGTAAGACCAGTAGACCAGAATGGAGACTATCTTATTGATGGAGATGACCGCACAATACTTGGAAATAAAACTCCGCGATGGACTATGGGATGGTCTAACACATTCTCTTATAAAGGTCTTGACCTTGGAATAACAATGTTAGGCAGATTTGGATATACTGTTTCTGCTCTTAGCTATGGACAAACAGGTGTAACCAATCAGGAAAAGATCGACTACTGGACACCAAACAATACAAATGCTGAATACCAGAAGCCTATTTTCAGCGAATCCGGAGGTGATGGTTTCTCAAGCCTGCTTTCATTCAGAGACGCTGCATTCCTTAAGGTAAGAAACATATCACTTGGATACAATTTACCTAAAAAAGTTACATCAAAAATGGGAATAGGCAACTTAAAAGTTTATGGACAAGCTATCAATCCATTTAGTCTTTATCAATCAATAGAGAACTATGACCTTGATGTAAACTCCACTACTTTCAACAGAAGTTTCGTTTTTGGTATTGAAATAGGATTCTGATCTTATTAATTAAAATCTAATAACACTAAAGATATGAGAAAATTAAATATATTCGGTTTAGGAATGATCGCCATTGCAAGTGTTGCTTTTACATCTTGCAGCAATGACTTTCTTGACGAGAAACTAAATACAGCCATAAACACAGATTACTTTAAAACCCCTGAAGGACTAAATGATCTTGCAACATCTCTATATGGCAATATCAGATGGCATTTTGGCTATGAGTGGGCTTATGGCACAACACTTTACGGCACTGACGAGTTTACTAACGGCAGTGATCTTACAAACGAGCCATGGAATACTTATGACAGCCGACTTAATCCTATTAAAGCGACTACAGCGACAGGAGCAGCAAACAAAAACTGTACAGGTCCTGAAGAGTTATGGGATCAGCTTTACTATGGTATCGCTTCTTGTAACACTATTATTGCAAATGCGGGTATTATAAATGATGAAAAGATCAAAAATCGTTGTTTAGGTCATGGCTATTTCCTTCGTGGATATAATTACTATCGTCTTGCAGCTCAATATGGAGGCGTTGTTCTTCAGACGGTACCTGCATCGGGAGTTATTCGTAACTTTACGCGTGCTACTGAAGAAGAGACATGGGCACAGGTTATATCAGACCTTAGAAACGCATATAAATATCTGAGTCATGAAGATTATACTTACGGCAAAGGTGTAACATGGAACAAAGCTACTGCGGCCCATTTCCTTGCTAAAGCTCTTCTTTTCCGTGCGTCAGAAAGAAATAGCAAATGGAACTCTAAGTATATTGATTCTGACCTTAAAGAGGCTATCGACGCATGTGACTATGCAATAGAAGCAAGAGGAGGAAACCTTACTGAAGACTATAGTGATTTGTACGCTAAGTTTAATGAACCAAACTGTAAATACGAAGAACTTGACGAGATACTTATGGCAGCACCAACAAACGGATCTGCTGGTTCTGACGGTCGTTTCGGACAGCAAGTCAACGCTTACTTCACACCTCAGTTCTCAAATTTTTCTCTTTGGGTTAAGCGTGGTGTTTGGGTTGGTATTGACTATCAAAGATGTCGCCCTACGGAATATTCTTATTCTGTATTTGATAATAAAAATGACGCTCGTATGTGGAAGACATTTAAAACTGTCTATAACATAAACAATATAGCTAATAAAGATCTGGCAGCAGAGAAAAATCTTGAGGTTGGAGATCCGGCTATTGTAATGATTCTTAACAATAGAAAAGATAATACCTATAACGGTTACACATTTGGTAATGCTGCAACTTGCAGTCCGACTTGGGCTGATGATAACAACAGACTACCGGAAGGTGTAAACGGCAAATGGGCTCCAAACTCTCTTGTACTTTTCCAAAACGGAGAATATGTTGGTGATACATTCGGCAGAGGTGGAAAAAATATTTCAAACTTCTTCTGTGGTATCAACAAAACGGAAGACGGATCACGTAACGCAGAAAAAGGTAAAGCTAACCGCGATGTTATTATGGCTCGTCTTGCTGAGACATATCTTAATCGTGCTGAGTGCTATGCTAGATTGAAAAATTTTGGCAAAGCAATGGAAGATATAAATGTGGTACGCAGACGCGCATCTTGGAAAAACGGAGAAGATCGTTCTGCTTATTCTGACGGTACACAGGCATTCGAAAAGAACGGTTTATTCACCGCCTCTACAAGTGGTGTTAAGAATGAAGATTTATATAAAGCATATGCTAAATATAATACATATTTCCTTTCTAATCCTGAAGTAGAATTAGGTACTGATTCTTCTACTGAAAACGATATGATGCTTAAATCATTCCCGACTAACTTGCCTGCGGAAGATGAATACATCCTGTCTAAAGTAGGAGCTGCTACTGAACACGAAAGAGCTATAAACTTTATCCTAAACGAACGTTCGCGCGAACTTCTCGGAGAATGGCAACGTTGGGAGACTCTTTCAAGAACAGGAACACTTGTAAAACGTGCTAAAGCATTTAATAATGAAGCTGCTACTCATATTAAGGAAGGTAAACACGAGCTACGTCCTATCCCTCAATCATTCATTGACGGGCTTCTGAACAATGACGGCTCAAACCTAAGTGAAGCTCAGAAAAAAGCATGGCAGAACCCCGGATATTGATATATTAACCTGTTATATATAAGCAAACCGCGTAATTTGACAAAAAAATGTCATTTTGCGCGGTTTTTTATTTTTAATACATATATTTGCAACCAATAAGGTTTGGCAACAGCTTTCTGCTATTGCCGATTAAAAGGGAATCAGGTGTAAATCCTGAACAGTCCCGCTGCTGTAAGTTTCGAATTAACGGACAGATACTACAAGCCACTGTATATCGACACAGATTTACGGGAAGGCATCTCAATCCGGAAACAAGTCAGAAGACCTGCCTTATATATTGTTTCTCTGCTTTCGAGGAAAAAGCAATGAGTAATGTATAAGGTATTCTTACAACTTCCCTGTTATAACATTGCGGTTATACCTTTCCATTCCACATTTCTTTTCATATTACCCCGTTGTTGAGAGCATAAATCATTAAACAGATTTTTAATTTCAACATAGAAACTTATATGAAAAAACTCTACTTTCTAACACTGGCTTCAGCCACTCTGATTTCTGCCTTAAATATCCAACCTTCTATGGCAGAAGAAAATAAAAAAATAATTTTGGATCTTAACAATCCGACAAACCCGGCAGTATTTGAATTCAACGAAAACGGTTCATGGAAAGAAACATTCAATGAAATTGATTTTGAATATATTGAAACACAGGTTTTCGGATTTGCCCACCTTAAAAACAGCACAAGTTATGGTGGAAGCTATTGGGATGGATATACGGTAAGTAAATCTACAGACAATGACATTAACCATAACGATTTTATTAACCGCCAGTGGGGATGTATGGCTCAGGGAGGCGTAGATGGAATCGGTACCCCATTTATACTTGGCTATTATCAGGAATATACCGTAAAAGAGTGCAATCAGATAATCTTTAATGACGGCAACTCTTATATTGCTGAAGGTTTTTATGTAAATAACTCTCCATGGACGACAAATAACATTCTTTTTGACGGAGCATTTACAAGTGCGTTTACACAAGGTAGCTACCTTACAATAACAGCGACAGCTCTTGATGAAGACTATAAGGAGACTAACAACTCAGCTACTTTTTATCTTGCCGATTATCGTTCTGAAAATCCTGAAGAATGGATACTTAACGATAAATGGGAGTGGTTTGACCTTTCCTCTTTAGGTGCCTGCTACGGATTAAATATAAGCATGAATACGACAGACAGGGGCATATACGGAGCCAATACATCTATGTATTTCGCTTTAGATAAACTGACCGTTACACCTACTAAAGATACATCCGTAAAAGATAAAATCGCGTCAGATATAAAAGTATATCATCGCGCAGATTCAAACATTCTTAACATCACTCTTACTGCGGGTTCTACGGTGTACGTCTATGACGCGCAAGGTAAACTTGTTCTTTCCCAACAGATGACGCAAGGCAATACTCTTGTAAACACATCAACGTTTACAAAAGGTGTATACTTAGTTAAGATTGCAAATCAAACATTCAGATTTATAAAATAAATATAGATGCTCAAAGAAATTTTGTATTAGTTATTAATAAAGGGCTCCCGTCAGTGATGATAGGAGTCTTTTGACTTTTTATTGTTTATATTTTGTCGGCAATTCGCCAAACTTCTTTTTAAATGCCTGTGTGAAATATCCCGGTGAACTAAAACCTACGCTATATGCCACCTCTGCTACTGTTTTCTTCTCATTTCGCAGTATCTGCGCTGCTTTATTAAGTCGTATGTTGTTTACAAATGTCGATGGAGTATCCCCCGTCACAGTATTTATCTTACGATACAAAGTTGCCCTACTCATAGCCATATCTCTGCTGAGATTATCAATCGAATACTCTGAATCAGAAATATTATTCTCAATATGTATTTTTAGCTGATTAATAAACTTATCCTCAGAGATAGATGCTTGGGTATTTTCATTATTAATAACGGCTATATTTTTTTTATTCTTAAAGTGATAATAGACAACAGAGAATATTAGTGCTAATACAACTAAAGAATAGACAATATAAGCAACTGTTGATTCATACCAAAATGGCATCTTTACTATAGTAAGACTTTTTACATTACCATCCCATTGTTCGCCTACACCCGATACTTTTATTTCTAAAGTCGATTTACCTAGAGACAATCCGGTTAAGTATATATGGTTTTCGCCTACAGGCATATTATGCCATTTATCCTCATTTCTATACCTGTATGAGAAACGTATATTATCCTTATCAATATGACTTAAAGTCGAGACAAACAGTTCTATTGATTCGTCATCCTTATTAAGTTCTATTATATCAGATGCACTGTTCTTATTCTCTCCGTTTATATAAACACCTGTAATCTTTATATCAACTTTCCTATCTACCGGAGTAGTAGCGTAGTCTTCATTAAACTTACAGATTCCGCCATTACCTCCCACATAGATATTCCCATATGTGTCTTTAGAAAAAACAGTAAATTTATCAATATTTACATAAGGATTACTGCACCTCACAATCCGGTAATATCTCGACTGAGGATTAAAAATAATCAATTTACGATCAGTAAGAATCCATAAGTTACCATTATCGTCATTTTCTATTTCAGATATTATATCATCAGTAAAATCATAACCAATATCAGTTAATGTAAAAGTATTATCATCAGAATTATAAAAATACAATCTGTTATGATCAGTCCTTACCCATAAATTATTATTGTTTGTGACAGACAATCCTGTATAATTCTCTTTCACAGAAGAAATAAACGTCTCGCTCCGACCATCGGAATTAATCACTATAAGTCCTGATTTTTCTGTAACAACATAAGTATTGCCTTTTCTATCAGAGCATATACCATTAATTATTCCCGTATTTTCACATACTTTCTCATACTGAAATGATTGCCGGCTATATTTATATAGATTCAGAGAAGTGCCAATCCATATATTCGCATTTCTATCCTGATGAAGTGTTCTGATTCTTTCCTTACTATCTAAGGACAACTCACATATAAGAGTCTCTAAACTTTTTCCTTTACTATAGGTAATTTCAACTATTGCGGAATAACCTTTTATCGCTAAAATATTATCATCCGCTGACTTTCCTATAAAAGCAAGCAGATCGTCGCTGTTGTGTTTTATAAGGTCTTCTTTATCCGCATCATAATAATATAGACCCGAACGATACTGCCATATCCAGTAATTATCATTGTCTAAAATAAGCTGTTGAGGATATATAGGCAGCCCCGTTATTTCCTTAAATAAAGCTGGTTTATATATCTGCGATTTATTCTCCTGCAAAGAGAAAATAGACGAGCCGGGATATGATCCGGAAACCCACATATTGCCCGACCGGTCACATATTATAGCATGGAGTACTCTGCTTTCTTCGGAAGCCGGCAATTTAACGGGAGCGTGACTTAATACTCCATCCGTAATATCATAAACGCAGATATCAGCAAGCGTAGTTGTCCAAAGATAATTGTATAAACTATCTACTGCGATACTGTTAATATATAAGCCTCCTTTATCTTTCCCTTTATATATATCATAATCAGCAAATAACCAGTCAGAAGCACTCTCTCCGGGAGTAAACTTAACGACTCCGCGCCCCCATGTGCCAATCCAGAACTCAGAAGTTTGTTTATCCTGAACTATTGAAGAGGGAGATTCCGTATAAGGCCAGTCATAACGGTCAAACAAATCCGATTTCTCATCATAGCGAAACAAATCTCCGTTCCACTGCACGATCCATATACTATTATCATAATCCCTATATATTTTATAAACGCGACTCTGTTTTTCATCTCCTTCAATATTATATATCCCTGTCCTATTACAATCTTTATCAAAACGCGTCAATGTATTACCTACTGCTATCCATAAGCTACTATCCACATGTGCGTAAACAGCAGTTATCACTCTACCATTTATCGCCTCATCAGATACACACGCAACATCATCACTAATCTTATCAAGAATATAGCAACCTCTTTTTGTGCCAAACCATATCCGGCCCTTGTTATCTTCCGTTATGCATGTTACATAATTGCTCTCTATAAGACCCGGTGTTTTCTGATCCGAACGATAAGAAACAATATTATAACTATCATCACGACATAATCCGCCCAATGTCGTCCCATACCACATATAACCTTCACTATCCTGATATGTACACATTATTTCTCCTGCGGGAATTTTATCTGCAGTAGGTATGGCGTACTGATAAATATCCTGAGAGAAAACAGAAATACATATTGAAAATAAGAATATAAGTAAAAATAAGACTCGCATAGTAGTGACTGATTAATGTAAATCAAATATAATATAAAATCACATAGATCGGAAGAGCACATGTCTGAACTCCAGTCACCGCTCATTATCTCGTATGC
>CAMTOT010000093.1 GCA_947074165.1 uncultured Bacteroidales bacterium | reverse complement strand
TTACGATATGTTCCGAGAATTATTAACAGCACACCTTTTTTTCTTGTAAAAGCATAAAATGACATAGTAGAATATAAGGTTATTAACCAGTAAATGAATGATGAATTAATATTTAAACAAAATAGTTACGTATGTTTTGTTTAATTTATAAACGTAAACTTAATGATTAATATTTTTATATACAAATCTTTTTATCTGCAAGTTGCGATGAGTCTGTTTATTAAGTCTGCGATTAAAAATACCCTCGTCATTTAGCGTGTCTATATGTACATCTGCCGAACAGTGTATCACATTTTCCGGGTCTATAGCTATCCCTACATGTGTAATTCCGCCATTGTCATTACCAAAGAAAAGAAGATCTCCCGGCAATATCTGATTTCTGTCGGATACAGTCTCGCCAACAGAGATTTGTTGTGAAGCATCGCGTGGCAATTCCACCCCATTCAGACGATATACTATCTGCACAAAACCAGAGCAGTCCATACCCATCACGTTGCGCCCTCCCCATAGATATGGCACGTTGAGAAATTCCATTGCAGTCTTTATTATATCATGATGAGCACCCGTAGAAATATTGTTTTGATTAAGAAAATACTTTCGTCCGGGTATGTCGGCTATCCCTGCATTGACATTATAAAATACTGATCCTGCAGATAGGTTTATGCTGCCGGCATTATCGGCATCCTGATATCTAACTACAGATGATGGTACTGTCAGATATGATTTATGCGATTTTTGGTAATTCCCAAACTCTTCTTCATCAATAAATGTGGCCATATTAGCGCTTATCCAACCTTGATAAGAATCATGCAATGTCTCTATATACAACCAGTTATCCTGTGTATCAAGTATTGTAAACAGTTCTCCAAAGAGTATCTGAGAAACCATCTCTTCGCGCTCACCCGGTTCTTTCCTCATAGGAATTACGGGAGTAAGCGCTATGCCGTAAGTATTCATAATATGAAATATTTCGATATTATTTAAATCTCTTGCCTATCTCATCAAGGCTCATAACTGATATTATAACCTTTCCGTCGGGAGAATAGTTTGGCGATGATGTAGCAAACAGATTATCTATAAGATGCTCCATATCGTCGGGTGACAAATTCTGACCGTAAGGTAATGCCGCAGACTCTGCAAGACGAAGCGCGAGAAGCTCCTGATAATCGGCTTTTACATCACGTCCTTTGGTCTTTGCTGTCTCTATCATAGAGTTTATAAGCTCAATGTTATCAGTATTCTTAATCTCTGCCGGTATGCCGTTGATTGCATAAGACCCATTACCGAGATTAGATATCTCAAATCCAAGAAAAGACAGGTCATCAGTTATAGCGTCGAATATAGTTTGGTCTGCTACTGATAATGTAATAATATCAGGGAACAGCACTCCTTGAGAAACACCTTTTTTAGATGCAATTTGCGCCATGTATTTCTCAAAAAATATTCTTTTGCTGGCTCTAAACTGATCTATCATCATTACACCAGACTTGACATTTGTCACTATATATTTGCCCTTTACCTGAAGATATTGTTTGTAACTTCCAGTAAGCGGCTTCTGTGTGTCTGAAGATGGGATTATCTGAGGCTGCGAAATATTTCTCTTTTCTTCTGCATTAATTTTTGAACCGAAAAGTCCCTCGGACACATCTTTTTGCACAGATGGAATATTCACTTTTGACGAAATAGTCTGTACTGAAGGTGTGTGCTCCTGATTAATGGACTCAGGCATATCTTTTGATCCTGCGTCAGTTGCCGTTTCCTGTTTCTCCGCCTTTGAAGCTGGAAACACTTCATCTGTATGAAAATAATCCGGATCACCTTCAAATTCAACCGCCTCTTCTGGATTAGAAAATTCATGCGAGTCAAAATCTGCCTGCGGCTCTGTTTCGTCTGCAGAAAGGTTTGACTCGTCAAATGGATTATATCCACCGGATTTTACCGGTATCTCGTTCATCGGAAGATCTGTGGCATTGCCAAAGCCACTGTAAAGCGTGCTCCATTGAGGATCTACTTTGGGCTTGTTTACTTTAGATCCTAAAAGAGCACCACCGGAAGATGGTGATGATTTTTTATTTATAGATGAAGATATGGTGCTGACTGTAGACTTAACTTCAGGAATAAACTCGCCTGAATCTGATTCTTCTTTTGACTCAAACGGATTGTAGGCTGTTTCCTGCTGAAAAGGATTATAAAAATTGCCTGACTGCGGTGTATGCACTCTATCAATGTTGTGAACCGGTATCTCAGGCGCGTCGTCCATATCAAAATCGATAGAGGGTACGGCGCTGAATTTCCCTAATGCTTCTTTAATAGCGGCACTGATTATCTGCCATATATGAGATTCGTTCTCAAACTTTATCTCTGTTTTAGTAGGATGAATATTTACATCTATATTAGCAGGATCTACAGAGAAATAAAGAAAATATTTTGGCATCCCTATCTGTGGAATAAGCTTTTCATAACACTGCATCACAGCTTTATGAAAATAAGGATGACGCATGTATCTGTCGTTGACAAAAAAGTACTGAAGAAAATTTTTCTTCTTGGCATCTTCGGGTCTGCAAATATATCCGCTGATGTTTATAAGAGATGTTTTTACCTCTACTGGCAATAGCTGCTGATTAAGCTTTTTGTCTTTAAACAGTGATACAATCCTCTGTTTTAACATTGACGCATGGAGATTTATAATCTCATTATCATTATGCGACAATGTAAAACTAACGGACGGATTGACAAGGGCGATTCTCTCAAACTCGGTAACTATGTTGTTTAGTTCTGTTGTGTTTGATTTTAAAAATTTTCTTCTTGCAGGTACATTAAAAAAGATATTTTTTATCTGAAAATTAGAGCCGACAGCTGTCATGCATGGCTCGTGAGCTTCAACTTCGGAACCGTTTATAAGTAAACGACATCCGACCTCATCTTCTTCTCTTCGGGTGCGTAATTCGACCTGAGCTATGGCTGCAATACTGGCCAGGGCCTCACCGCGGAAACCCATAGTACGTAGTGCGAACAGGTCTGACGCCTTTCGTATTTTTGAGGTAGCATGACGCTCAAATGCCATTCGGGCATCTGTCATTGACATACCTTTGCCGTTATCTATAATCTGTATTAGAGTGCGCCCAGCATCTTTTATTATTACATGAATTGAAGTAGCTCCGGCATCAATAGCATTTTCTACAAGTTCTTTTACTACCGATGCGGGACGCTGAATAACCTCTCCGGCGGCAATCTGGTTAGCTACCGAATCAGGCAATAGATGAATTATATCGCTCATTTGTCAGTCAGGGAAATCTATCTTATTGTGAATTAACATATAAATAGCAGAATAATCCGATAAGGACTACAAGTGCCAAAGCAAGTTTTATATTGCGTGATGAAATATCCGTATCGCTATCCTGATGACGACGCACATGTGAAGTCTGATTTACAAACGCACCTTTAAGGTTTGGTTTATATTCTTCGTCGGGAAGCTGTCCTAATTCTTTTTTCACATTCCTGATGCGCTCATCAAGAGCATCTTTTCTCGGATCAAAATATATCGGTTGGTGTCTGAACTCTCTTGGTTTTCTGACATTAAAAAATATACCCATAGTTTTGTGTATTTTGAGGCTAAAAGCGCCTACGGTTAATTAATTAATCAAGATCTGTATTCCCCTCAAGTTCATCCTGAGTGAATATTCTTACAGGTCTTACAATATCTTCTTCGGCCATCTTTACCTGACGGAATATATCTTCTTTACTGGTTGGTCTTAAATCGGAATACCAATGAAATGTTTTCAGATAAAGTTTGTCGGGAACTAATCTTGGCAAAGGTGTCAACGAACCGTTCACCTCCGGCCACATAGTAAGTTTGTCCAACTGCCGTTTATTGAAAAATGCTTTCAAATAACTACTCTGTGCATTGTTGAGCCCGATTAGAGATTTATCACTTTCTTCTGGATAGAATATAACTTCAACATTACCACTCATATCCATTTTATGAATATCCCCATCCTGAAAATAGGCGTTCATAACCTTGCCTGTCAATTGATCATAATACACATCGCCTTTATGCTGAGCAAGAAAAGCGAAATCTTTTACCACAACCTTTTCAACAGTGGAATCATTCATATTAATGAATATAGTATCTCCATATATCTGATAATTAATATTCCACAATACAGGATTGGTAAACATAACTATCGTAGAGTCTTGCGTAGAGTAACGAAGTGAATCGCACACGCCCTGTATGTCGGTGCGAAAGAATCTTACTCCATTGTATGCATTCATTAATCTGTAATCTCCTACCACCTGTGACTTTAATGTATCCCCATGCAAAAAAAGTGAATCTGCTTGTGAATACTCTATTGCCATAGGCTCTTTTGTAGAAAACGCATACTGAGTAAGTTCATTATAGTAACCAAAATCGCCGGTCATAATAAGCTTTCTAACCGTATCATTCAGAAACATATTGCCAAATACTTCTCCATAACCGGTATTACGGTCATAGTAAATAGTATCTCCTGTCAGTGTCTGTCCTTTACTTTCTATTCTTGATCGGTCAAGAAGCATTGCAATATCTGCTTTAGTATCATACCAACCTAAATCAGAATAAATTATATTACTGTCTGACACAATTTTAGATGGTCCTACAATATCAGCTACACTTGTGTTTGTATTATAAATAAGAGTATCTGAATATAATGTAAAACGAGGATTAACAAGCTCTACGTTCTGATTAAAAACTGCAATCTTCGTATCGGGACTATATCGACCATACAATGACGTCAGTGTATTTTCAGGGTCTTTTATTTCACCTCCGTCAAAAAAATAACCAACGTTTTTAAATCTGTCGTAATTCAAGCTATCTGTCGTCAACACTACGTCGCGATTAATCATTTTCACGTTGTCTCGAAGTCTGGCCAATCCGTCATTACCGTCATAATAAAGAAAATCTCCATAAACAAAGAGTGTATCCCCCTGTTCCATTCTGACATTCCCAAACGCATCCATAGAGTTGTTTTTCTCATAAAAATAGGCACTATCACAAAACATATAAGCGCTATCCTGACGAAACCTGACATCTCCTCTTAATATCCTATAGTCGGCTGACACATTCTTATCAAACTCAAGAGTATTGGCATGAAGCAGATAAATTTTCTTTTCCTGTTCTTCCGTATTCTGTGCCTTTATTGTACCGGCAAAGCAGAATAAGGATAGTACGAACAGGCATAAGCTCCCCGAAAGGTGCTTATGCCTGTTTTCATATAAGTATGTTATATCTTTACGCATCAATATATTATCATTTTACCCAACCCGGATACATAAAGTCACAGTTTCTCCAACCTTCCTTAATACGTATGTAAGTCTCAGACTGTTTTTTCTTAATAAAATCTTTTATGACTTTTTCTCTTTTCTGATTTTCGAGCATAGCTTTCAACTCCTGATAATCATCATAAATAGTTGCTTTATGACCATCTATACGATTCTTAAGTTTTACAATAGCTACTACATCCTTTCCATTTGAAGGACTTTTCATCGTAAACGGTTTGGAAATATCTCCTACAGACATATTATAAACCATTCTTGAGACCTCAGCCGGCAATTCCTCCATTTCAAATTTAGATGTACCGTCAGCTTGATTTACCATCAAACCGTTATTATTTCTTGTATTTTTATCGTGAGATAAGAACTTCGCGGCTTCTTCAAATGAGAATTTAAGTGAGTCAAGATCTGTCTTTAAAGAATCCATTCTAGACAATGATACCTTAAGTTCTTTTTCCGATACCTTTGGTGTAAGCAATATATGACGGAAATTACTTCTGTCACCACGCTTCTCTATAAGCTGAATTATATGATAACCAAACTCTGTTTCAACAATCTTAGATACTTTTTTTGTATCATTTAACTGGAAAGCTACAGCCGAAAATTCGGGTACAAACTCACCTCTTCCTTTAAACCCAAGCTCACCACCTGCTCTTGCAGAACCTGGATCCTCTGAGTAAAGAATAGCCAGAGTAGAAAATTGGCTTTCTCCTTTTACAACCCTGTCTGTGTAGTCTCTAAGTCTTGATTTAATATTATCTACTTCATCCTGAGGGATGACAGGTTCAAATGTTATGACCTGCACCTCAACCTGAGTAGAAATAAACGGAATACTGTCTTTTGATAATCCCTGATAGAATCGTCTAACTTCTGCCGGAGTAGCTTTCACATTTTTCACAAGCTCCTGCTGCATTTGTTGTACGGTACCGTTGTCTCGTATCATATCTCTAAGTTCATCTCGGATGGCAGATGAAGGCTTTCCAAAATATTCCTCAAGTTTTTCTTTAGAACCGGCCTGTTGGATATAATAATTCATACGAGCCTCTACCTGTTGCAAAACCTGCCCGTCAGTAACTTCAATACTATCTATTTTAGCCTGATGAAGAAATAGTTTTTGTATAGCCATCTGCTCGGGTATTACGCAATACGGATCACCGTCAATCTTCTCGTTGCTATAACGCATTCTTTGATATTCGGTTTCAACCTGAGATTTCAAAATTGCTTCATCTCCTACAATCCATACCACTTCATCTACTACATTCTCACTCTGCGCCTTTAAAAAAGGGGCTGATAGCAGGAGCATCAGCAGAGATACGCTTTTTACTATTTTATGCATGAATTTTTTTTATTATATTTTTAATTATGAGCCGGTGGCTCTATTCCGTAAAATTTAATTTCTTTTTTCTGCAGAGCCTCATCATAAAGCTGAGTTTCTACACTTCTGAAGAATGAACTTTTCTTTTGATTTACTACAAGCTCCAGAATACGCGGTCTGGCGTATTCATATGGCTGAATAGTTCCACTTAGTTTATATTCATTTATATAAACAAAATACCAATAGTCACTGTCTTTTACTTCAAGAAATTTATTTGTGCGAAGAAACCCGTTTAAATCAGTTATACGGTAAGGAATATTACCCATTAGCACATCAAATTCTACCCAATGATCAAAAAAATAATCAAAGACTATAGCATTTTTAAGACTATACTTCTCTAATTGTTCAAGTGTCGTATCAGGTTGAAACTTCTTCATCCATTTCTTGACTTCTGCAAGCTGAGGCGCATTTGTCGGCACTTTTAGAAATAACCCTTTTAACAAAGGCTTTTTCAAAGCAAACAGATTCTTATTTTCTGCAAGATAATTTTTCAGTTCATCTTCTGATATATCATTAGCAAGCCTTTCGCTTACCATCATTTTCTCATATTCATATATTATGAGACGGCGACGATATTGATTAGCTAAATCCTCTATACGCTTTATATCAGAAATATTACGTCTTGCATTTTCAAACAGCAATACATCTTTTATCCAGTTTTCAATATAACGCTCCGAAAATGTCACACTGTCTTCCGATGTTAACCCAGGTGTTATAGCGTCACGAAGCTCCTTTTGTGTAAGATACTTTCCTGCGGCCTCAACCACCGTATCTTTCGGTCTCGCTTCATTATTATTAAAAACACATCCTGACAATAAAGGAAGCATTATTAATAATAAAGCAAATAAGCACTTCGCATTACTCATAAACCATTGTTTGTTTTCGTTCACTCTCATTTCGTATGTAAAAATACAATAAAAACCTGTTGTATTATAGTGGCTTAACGGTATTTAGTACATCTTGATATATTTCAACCTCATATATGGCTCTCAATGCCTCAATCCAGCTCTTTTCAAGATAACTTTGGTAATCAGATGTTACTAAGCCTCTTACATCTTCATATGTCGCCGGGGCTTTCATAGTTTTACCGCTTAAAAATACTACAGGATATTTTTCATCCACAGTGCTTTTTTCACCTTTAAAGACCTTTTCATCCACATATTTATTATCACCCTGAGCGTACAAACCATTAGTTACAATCACATTCTTTACAGCGTCATTGTTTAACTCACGACGCAAATATATCGCGATAGAATCTGATGGCGCTTTTTTGATTATCTTTTTTGCTGCTTTAGCGATAGAGTCATTAGTGCATCTTACTACAAAACCTTTATATTTAGGAGAATCCCACTTATATGATTTCTTATTATTTTTAAAATAACTGCTTAACCCGTCTGTGTCGATAGTCGCCTTTTCCCAAACTTCTTTATTACTCACTTCAAATAAAAGAATACCATCGCGATACTCATGAATAAGATTTCTAAAGTCTTCATATTTACGTTCAAGTTGAGTATCCTCATATTCAAGCACACATTCATCTACATAGGCATTTATCTTTTCAGAATAAATATCTTTAGATGAAAGCTTTCCTGTTTGCTTGTTATTATTTATGTAGCCGGCAAATTCACTTGTAAGATACGCCTTCTCTCCTATTGTAAAAAGCACACTGTTTTTTTCTGTCATTGCATTAATAAATTTCTCCTCTATAGGCAAATTAGATTCTAACAAAGCACCTATTTCAGAAACTACAGTTTGATTAAAAGTCAGATTATATTCCTTCTTCAACTTATTTATCAATGCTATTTTACTCTGTCCGCTTCTTTGATCATCCCTTCCGACACGCTTCATTAACTCGTCTTTCATTGTTTCAAACGGAGCTATTCCACGCTTATCAAGAAGCTTCACTATATGCCAGCCGACTTGCGTTTTAAAAGGTTTTGACACATCGCCTTTTTCATTTAATTCAAATGCTGCATTCTCATACTCTATCGGCATACGATTAGCCCCAATCCATGGGTACTCACCACCATTTGGCGCAGAATATTGATCATCTGATTCCGTTTTTGCCACACCTGCGTAATCAGCACCTTGCATTATACGGTTATATACACCATCTATATCTCTTTTTGCTTTATCCCATTCTGCGGAAGAGGCATTTTGAGAAACACGCTTCATGATATGAGCAGTCAGTACTTCTCCGCGATCTTTACGTTTATCGGAAACTTTGACAATATGGTAGCCAAATGTTGTTCTGAACGGCTCACTTATCTCACCTATCGGTGTATTAAAAGCGGCCGTTTCAAATGGATAAACCATTTGAAATCCTCCAAAATAACCAAGGTATCCACCCTTTTCTTTCGATGGACAATCAGAAAATTCTTTTGCTGCCTGTTCAAATGTCTTTTTCCCTGAAACAATAAGTTGACGACAAGTATTAATCCTTTCAAGAATCAGATTTTCTTCTTCTGACGAAGCTCCTTTTGGTACATTTACCAAGATATGACTTGCTTCTACATTCTCTGATAAACGTTCATAAGCCTCAATAGCTAATTGCTCATCAATTGAAGAGTCAATCATATAAGGCTCCGCTAATTGACGGCGATAACCAGACAACTCTGTGATAAAAGATTGAACTGTATCAAGACCCTGCGCTTCAGCTTCAGCGACTTTCAATTTAAAATTAACAAAAAGATCTACATACTCATTCAGATCCTTCTGCTCAACCATCTGCTGATTGGTATTTTTATTATAAATATATTCAAATTCAGACTTTAAAACCTCTTTATTATTGATTTTCATTATAACAGGATCTGTCCCTGCGTTGGCATTAAATATAGATGTAAGAACTATGGTGGTTAACAATAATTTTGAATTCATTATTCGTTATGATTTAAAATAAATTTACAATATGGTTTTCATCTTTAAATAGATCGGAAGAGCACACGTCTGAACTCCAGTCACCGCTCATAATCTCGGATGCCG
>CAMTOT010000092.1 GCA_947074165.1 uncultured Bacteroidales bacterium | reverse complement strand
GTGATTTAGTTAAGTTTTACGGCGTTTTAGGAGAAGATTTCTTTTTTCATTTTTATCCTTTTGATTTAAAACACAGTAAATTTGGACTCGAAAAAATTAACGGTCATGCCGTCGGTTTTCATTTTGATGAGGAACGAATGAGAGATATATGCCGACAGGCAGCCACAGCTCTTGATATTAAAGTTTACGGCGGAGATTGCATCGTTGATTCTAACGGTAATATCCGAATAATAGATTTTAATGACTGGCCGAGTTTTGCGCCATGTAAAGATGAAGCCGCGCCTCATATTGCTAACTGTATATATAATAACGCAAAGAAGATTTTTGGATAAAAGATAAATGGAAAAGGTTAAAGTGAAATATGACTATCAGAGTACATTGAAGTCAATGGATACTGAGGAATATATAGACTTAAAGTTTTATAGACCTCTGGGATATATGTGGGCTATTTTTTTTGAGAAACTCGGAGTAACACCAAATGTTATAACCGTACTCTCTATCATATTAGGCATAGGCGCCGGCGTGATGTTTTATTTTGACAATATATACTACACAATAGCCGGGATGATATTGCTTATATGGGCTAACACGTACGACAGTGCCGACGGTCAGCTGGCCCGTATGACAGGGCAATATTCCAGGCTTGGCAGAATCCTTGACGGCGCAAGCGGAGATATCTGGTTTATCACTATCTACGCTGCCATCTGTTTCAGACTAATGCCTCAATGGGGTATATACATATGGCTTCTTGCCGCTTTCGCCGGATATTGGCATAGCAAGCAGGCCGCCGTAGCTGACTATTTACGTAACTTCCATTTATTCTTTTTAAAAGGTAAAAAGGGCAGCGAGCTTGACGATTCTCATAAAGTAGAAGAGGAGTATAAGCAGCTGAAATTCTCAAAAGAACCACTATACACATTCTTTATGTTGTTCTATGTGGGATACACACGCAATCAGGAAAAACTTACACCAAAGATGCAGCAATTGAGAGCTACTCTGAGAGAAAAGTACGGCGATGACTCTATCCCGGCTTCATTCAGCGAGAAATTCCGACAGGCAAGTCTGCCGTATATGAAGTATACAAATATACTATCATTCAATACACGTGTAATAGCTCTGTTTATAAGTCTTATTATAGGCGAGCCCTGGCTGTATTTTGTTTTTGAGATCATCATATTAAATGCCGTATTGTTTTACTTATTATTAAATTATGAAAGAATCTGCTCCGCTTTCAACCGGGAACTCAGAGGAGAATAGTGATAAATCATCATTACTTAAAAATATTGCGTTTATACTCGGTGCCGCTGTATTGGGTATCATGATATACAAGATAGGCCCCGATGTTATTATGCGCAATATCAGGCAAGTAGGATGGTGGATGATAGCTATTGTTGCGGTATGGGGAGTGGTTTATCTGATAAACACTATAGCGTGGCGCTCAATCGTGCATTCAGATACAGATATAAGAATACCATTTTCCGAGATGTATAAACTTACCGTTTCGGGTTATGCTCTTAACTACGTGACGCCAATGGGGCTACTCGGCGGAGAGCCATACCGTATATATGAACTACGTAAATATGTAGGTATAGAAAAAGCCACATCCTCGGTAATCCTGTATGCCATGATGCATATTTGTTCTCATTTCTTTTTCTGGATTACCTCGGTGGCACTCATAGCCTGGTTTGTGCCGGTATCCGGCACATTAAGCCTTGTACTCACCGCGATATTCCTTATTTGTCTGATATTTATAGTGCTTTTCTTTAGAGGCTATCGCAAAGGTCTTATTATGAAATTGCTGTCTGTGGCGGAAAGAATTCCATTTGTAAGAGTAAAAGTGAAAAATCTCAGCCCTGAGAAAAAAGAACGTTTCCTGATGATAGACAATCAGATAGTCAACCTTCACGGAAAAAGCCGTACTACATTTTATTTCTCTCTTTTTGCCGAATATATGGCTCGTATGATCAATTCGTGTGAGATATATCTTATTCTTATAATCCTCGGACAGGATGTTACATATATTCAGTCTGTTATAATTGTATCCTTATCATCCTTATTCGCGAATATCTTATTTTTCTCGCCTATGCAGCTGGGCACACGTGAAGGCGGACTTTTTCTCGCTTTTAAATCACTGGGCATCAACCCCGGCATAAGTGTGAGCGTGAGCATGCTGACACGCATACGAGAGATGATATGGATAATGATCGGTCTTGTGATGATGCGCATCGGTAAGACTGATCTTACATTAATAAAAAAATAAACAATGAAAGATATAAAGGGAATAATCTTCGATTACGGAGCTACTATTGACTCAAACGGAGTTCATTGGGCAGAAATAATATGGCAGGGATATACTAAAGCAGGTGTAAATATCACCAGACAGCAGTTTCGAGACGCTTATGTTTATGCCGAACGAGCTCTGGCGAAGAAGAAATATATATATCCGCATCATAACTTTCTTGATCTTATGCGCATCAAAATCGCGGTAGAGTTTGAATCACTTGACATTAAAGAAGACAATGCAACATATATCGAATCTATAGCAATGTATTGCTATAATTATGCCAAAAGATCAGCCGAAAACGCTAAGCCTGTATTGTCTTATTTATCTGAAAAATATCCTTTTGTTTTGGTTTCAAACTTTTACGGCAACATCGAGTCCGTGCTTAAGGATTTCGGACTTGATAAATATTTCCCGATTATAGTAGAGTCGGCTGTTGTAGGTATACGCAAGCCCGATCCTGCAATATTCGCGCTTGGGGTAAAAGCACTTAATCTGCCATCATCGCAGGTTGTTGTGATAGGCGATTCTTATTCTAAAGATATTGCTCCAGCCGCCTCTCTTGGATGTGATACTATATGGATAAAAGGTAAAGGATGGGATGAAAAAGAGGATGAAATAAAGCATGATAAAATAATCACAGAGTTTTCTCAACTGCTAAATTTACTGTAGAAAACACCCATTATAGATAATTATATTTAATATACCACGATTATGTGATACATGATAAATATCACAACGTGTAAGGGTTGCTATATTTGTATTATAAGGTAAATTATAATATGAATATAGCAGCATTAGTTTCCGGGGGTGTCGATAGTTCTGTTGTCGTGCATCAACTAAAAGAGCAGGGATACGACCCAACCATCTTTTATATCAAAATAGGTATGGAGGATAAAGACGGATATATTGATTGTCCGGCAGAGGAAGATATTGAAATAACATCATATATAGCAAAAAAATACGGATGCAGGTTTGAGATAGTCTCTCTGCACGAAGAGTATTGGGAAAATGTAGTCAGCTATACAATAGAAAATGTAAAGCGTGGACTAACTCCAAATCCCGATATGATGTGTAACAAACTGATAAAATTCGGTTCATTTGAAAAAAACTGGGGGCATCAGTTTGATAAGATTGCTACAGGTCATTATGCCAGAACCCGCCTGGTAGATGGAGAAACCTTTCTTGCCACTGCCGTAGATACAAATAAAGACCAAACATATTTTCTTGGTCAGATAGATTACATGCAGCTATCTAAACTAATGTTCCCGATAGGTGATTTGCCAAAAGCATCTGTCAGAGCTATCGCGGCCGCGCAGTCGCTTCCTTCGGCTATGCGTAAAGATTCACAGGGAATATGTTTTCTTGGAAAAATCAACTATAATGACTTTATAGAGAGATATCTTGGTAAAAAGCAGGGGCCTATCGTAGAACTTGAGACCGGCAAGATTGTAGGTACTCACAATGGCTACTGGTTTCACACCATAGGGCAGCGTAAGGGGCTTGGTCTGAGCGGAGGACCATGGTTTGTCATTCAAAAGAATGTAGAAGAAAACATAGTATATGTATCGCGAGGATACGATCCCGAATCACAATATGGCAATGTGCTCAATCTGGGTGCATTTCGTTTCATGTCCGGCAATATATTAGGCGACTTGTCGGAGCCCAAACAAATTACATTTAAAAACAGACATACTCCCGAGTTTTCTACCGGTACGATTGTTCGTTCGGTCGGAGATGTTTATACAATTCAGTCAGAAACAAAAATTCAGGGAATAGCCCCTGGTCAGTTTGGCGTTATCTATGACTCTGCCATGGAGTTGTGTCTGGGCAGCGGTGTAATAATTTAAATAACTTAAATTTTTCAAACATTACAGGGTCCGGATTGTTCTATTTTGAGAGGTTATAAAATTAGAACGATATGGATAATATCAACGTTATTGAGCCTAACGGAAAGTTAGGCGTATTAATTGTCGGACTGGGTGGTGCGGTATCTACAACATTCATTACCGGTACCCTTTGTGCGCGTAAAGGATTAGCTTTACCAATCGGATCAATTACACAGCTTGCCACTATAAGGCTTGGTAAAAGAGAAGAAAATCGTTTCCCCAAAATTAAAGATGTAGTGCCCCTTGCGTCTCTTGACGAGCTTGTATTCGGAGGATGGGATATATTTCCTGACAATGTTTACGAAGGTGCCATGCATGCCGAGGTGCTTAAAAAATCTGACCTTGATCTGGTTAAGGATGAACTTGAGCTTATCAAACCGATGCGTGCTCTTTTCGAAAAAGATTATGTGAAACGACTTGAGGGCTCCTGGGTCATATCAGGTGACACCAAGTGGGAAAAGATGCTTCAGATAAGAGAAGATATTAAAGAATTTAAAGCTAAAAATGACTGCAAGAGAGTTGTGGTTATCTGGTGTGCAAGTACAGAGACATATATGCCTTTAAGTGATGCACATGCTGATCTGGCTAAATTTGAAGAGGCGATGAAGAGCAACTCTCATGATATAGCTCCGAGTATGTGTTATGCCTACGCGGCTCTATCAGAAGGAGCTCCGTTTATAATGGGCGCGCCAAATCTTACTGTCGATATACCTGCTATGTGGGAGCTTTCAGATATTCTTAATCTTCCTATTGCCGGCAAAGACTTTAAGACAGGACAGACAATGATGAAAACAGTTATCGCTCCTGCATTAAAAACACGTATGCTCGGTCTTGAAGGTTGGTTTTCAACAAATATTCTTGGCAACCGCGACGGAGAAGTACTTGATGACCCTGATTCATTTAAGACAAAAGAGGTCAGTAAACTATCTGTCATTGAGTCTATCCTGCAGCCTGATCTTTATCCTGAACTATATGGCGATGTATATCATAAAGTAAGAATCAACTACTATCCTCCGCGCAAAGACAATAAAGAAGGGTGGGACAACCTTGACATATTCGGATGGATGCATTATCCGATGCAGCTTAAGATTGATTTTCTGTGCAGAGATTCGATTCTTGCGGCTCCGCTATGTCTTGATTTGGTGCTTCTTATGGACCTTGCAAAACGATGTGGTTTCTCCGGCATTCAGTATTGGCTGTCATTCTACTTCAAAAGTCCTATGCATAAGCCTGATGTTGTGCCTGAAAATGACTTGTTTATACAATACATCAAATTTAAAAATACACTAAGAACAATCATAGGCGAGGCGCCTGTAGATTATCTATAAAAATATTTCTCTGATATTCCTTTGTGTGGTATGAAAAATTATGTGGTGGGGAACGAGGATATCAAAAAAATAGTTCCGTTTTTTAATACAAAAATAGGGCAGGAACTTATCCAACCGGTATTCCGGCTTCTTGCCCTTGATAAAGTAAATGGCATATATTCAAGATGTTGCCATTTGTCAGGTCCTGAGTTTTCTACAGCTCTTCTTGAAGATCTGCAAATAACAACCAACTTTGATAAACCACTTGATAGTGTAATACCTTCTGACGGCCCTTTCATTACGATATCCAATCATCCGTTTGGGGCGTTAGACGGTATTACTCTCATCTCGCGTATCGGAGCGCTACGTCCTGACTTTAAGATGATGGTCAATTCGCTTTTAGGATATATAGAAGCTATGTCTCCCAATTTTATTAAAGTCGAGCCGTATCAGAATAAGATAGGATCTAACACAAATATACATGGTATAAAAGAGTCTATGCGCCATATCAGCGATGGTCATCCTCTTGGTTTTTTTCCTGCCGGAGGTGTTTCTCGCTATCAAAAAAATCTCAAAATAAAAGACAATCCATGGGCATTAAACGTAATAAGACTTATTCAGCAGATGAAGGTCGATGTCATACCGTTACATTTTCACGGATCCAACTCGCATCTGTTTAATCTGCTCGGTCTTATCAACTGGAGGCTACGTTCTCTGCGTCTGCCAAGAGAAGTGTTTAGTCGCGCCGGGAGCACTCTTGATATTAGCGTAGGCAACATCATAAAAGCAACAGAGATATCAGATATCAAAGATACCGGTCAGCTTTCTGAGTTCTTGTATGAGCGTACTTATGCTTGCGGAAGGTGAGGTTAAAATATTTTTAGCCTTATAACTTCTGAATAATTATTTGTAACTTTGTGATTATTCAGACAAAAATATCTATATGCTGTTTTTGTCTGAAATCGTTTTTTATATACCCCTGCCATATCCGGCGGGGCGTTTAAATAATAGATTTATGATTAAACCCGAATTGCAACAGATTAAACAGCGCTTTGGCATCATTGGCAACAATGAGGGATTACTGCGTGCTATAGATATTGCATTGCAGGTTGCACCCACGGATCTTTCAGTGCTTATCACTGGCGAGAGTGGAGTGGGCAAGGAAGTATTCCCTCAGATTATTCATCAAAACAGTGCGAGAAAGCACCAGAAATATATAGCGGTCAATTGTGGTGCGATACCCGAAGGTACAATTGACTCAGAACTTTTCGGACATGAAAAAGGATCATTCACAGGTGCCACATCAGATAGAAAAGGCTACTTTGAAGAAGCCTCAGGAGGTACTATATTTCTTGATGAAGTGGGTGAATTACCTCTTTCGACACAGGCCCGCCTGCTTCGCGTACTTGAGACAGGAGAGTTTATAAAAGTAGGATCTTCAAAAGTCCTTAAAACAAACCTTCGTGTAGTAGCGGCTACAAACGTCAACATGATGAATGCCATAAAGAATGGCAAGTTTCGTGAAGACCTGTATTACCGTCTCAACACTGTACCTGTATCCATTCCGCCGCTTCGCGAAAGAGCGGAAGACTCGGTTCTTTTATTTAGAAAATTCGCTGCCGATTTTGCCGAGAAATATCGTATGCCTGCTATTCAACTGACTACAGACGCAAGAGATATGTTGATGTCTTACCGCTGGCCCGGCAATATACGTCAGCTAAGAAACATCACCGAGCAGATATCAATCATAGAAACATCAAGAGAGATTACCGACGCTACGCTGCGTCTATATCTGCCTAAAGTGGATATGGAAAGGCTTCCGTCAGTTAGTGTAAACGAGAAGGAGAGCAGCTTATACGGCAGTGAAAGAGAATTGCTTTACAAAGTGATTTTTGAGATGCGTAACGAGCTTAACGAGTTAAAACGTATTGTTTACGGCGAGATGAGAAATCTCCCTGCCGTTACTCAAAACAACAATACGGCTATCGTACCCGCATCCGATTCACTGAGCTTGCGTAACGACCCTTACGATTATCGTTCTATCGACTCATATGTAGAGCCGGAAGTGACTAACGTAACTCCTATACAACACGTAGAGTCAGCCCATATCTCAATTACAGCTCCGATGAAAAGTTCGCATGAATATATCACCGAGACACAATCACTTGAAGATATGGAAAAAGAACTTATCAAGCAGGCGCTTATCCGCAATAACGGTAAAAGAAAGAAAGCTGCCGATGAGCTTAAAATTTCCGAACGCACTCTTTACAGAAAGATTAAAGAGTACGACCTTGAATAAAATCCCGTAAGAGTGGATTTTATTGTGATAAAAGAAGATGAAAAAATTAAATGATATAATATGAAAAAGATTCTGATCGTTATTGTTGCTATAATGGCTCTTGTGTCATGCACGGTTTCTTATAAATTCAACGGTGCCTCTATAGACTATACCAAAACCAAAACAATAACTATTGATGATTTTCCGATAAGAACACCTCTTGTATATACCCCTCTGGGCATCACATTCAACGAAGGTCTAAAAGATATATTTACACGCCAGACAAGACTAAACTTTGTAAAAACAGGTGGCGATTTACAGCTGGAAGGAGAGATCACTGAGTATAACGTAACACCACAGGCTGTCAAACAAGACGCATACGCATCAGAGACGCGCCTTACAGTAGGTGTAAAAGTAAGATTCACTAACCTTAATAAGCCCGACGAAGATTTTGAAAGATCGTTTAGCGCTTATCGTGACTTCCCGGCTACATCTATGCTTACCGATGTGCAAGATGAATTAATATCAGAAATGGTGACGGAGATAACAGAATCAATATTCAATGCTACGGTAGCCAACTGGTAATTTATATGAATGCCCGACAACTTATTAAGTACATTGATAATCCTGATACTCTTATTACAGCTTCATTGTCAGAACTTGACGCTGTAATAAGAGCATATCCTTATTTTCAGACAGCGCGTGTTGTCTACCTTAAAAAGCTGAGTTTATCGGCATCACCGGAGTTTAATGTCCGACTTGAAAAAAATATAGTTTATTGCGGAGATAAAAGAAAACTCTTTCTTTACCTCACATCCGACAGATCCGAATGGGTTGATATAATGCGCAAGCGAGAGTCTAAGATACCAAATGTATTCAACTCTGCCGGATTTGAGCTTATTGAAACATTTTTAAGGCAGACATGCCGGGAGAATGAGGGTGCCGATCTGGAATCTATTATTTTATCGGAGATTCCGCAAAGCGATTTCATATCTCAGGTTGAACAAAAGCCGGAGATTATAGAACTTGTAGAAAACGAAAGCGGAGAAACATCTATTGTACACCCTTCAGCGACCGATTCTATAATTGATAGCTTCCTGAGCAATGAGAATCCTATTTCCATAAAACCGGTCGAACAAAAAGACACAGAATCTGAGGGTTACAATAAGAAGACCGATAATCTGATAAAAGAAGAAGGTTTTTTAACAGAGAGTCTCGCTAAAATTTACATTAAACAGAAAAAGTATGCTAAAGCTCTGGAAATAATTAAAAAACTAAGTTTGAAATATCCGGAAAAAAATGTTTACTTTGCAGACCAGATACGTTTCTTAGAAAAAATAATTACAAACATAAAACCAGAATAGAATGTATTCTTTTATCACGATTTTGATTTGCCTTGTTGCCTTAGTGCTTATCGGGGCGGTTTTAGTCCAAAACTCAAAGGGTGGCGGTCTTTCTTCGGGATTTTCATCCTCTAATGCAATCATGGGAGCACCAAAAACAGCTGATTTTCTTGAAAAATCAACATGGACACTTGCAGGAGTTCTTCTTGTATTGTGTATTCTGACTACTCCGTTTATTGATCGCGGTACTAACGTAATCCAGTCAGACCTAAGCGGTCAGATCCAGGCTCCTGTTTCTACAGACTTCCAGGAATCTGCTCTTCCTCAGCAGCCTTCTGTTGAAGCTCCGGCTGAGTCGGCTGAACCAGCTAACTAATTAAGAAAATTTTCCGGTATTGGCCGGATTAATCGATATTATAAAGGATATCTCATTATATGAGGTGTCCTTTATTTTTTTGTATATATACCACACTTTATTTTCTGTATATATACACCTAACGAGTAGTAAGATATCTCTCGTAAATCAATATTTTAAATCTATTTTTTACTTTTTGCTATTATAAATTATAATGGAT
>CAMTOT010000091.1 GCA_947074165.1 uncultured Bacteroidales bacterium | reverse complement strand
TAATCGAATAAATATCTGTTTCAAAAACCTTTTATTTATTTAAATACGATACTATAAAAAATAAAACGCATACTCACTTTTATAAAATGTGTACGCGTTTTAAATAATCATATATTAAATATCTGCTTTTTTAAAAACAGAATCCCATATTTTATCTGTAGCTCCGGCATTGCCGCGAACAAAATCACCCGCCTTCTGTCCCGATAAATCAAGATAACCGGCATCAGACATCAACTTTTTCATTATATTCTCATATTCAAGGCTTCCGTTTATTGCAAAACCGCCTTCTTCACTTTTAAGATCACGAGCCTCTTTAAATCTCTGATAATTAGGACCCCATATCACAGGCATTGAATATACAGCCGCTTCAAGCGTATTATGTATCCCAACACCAAAACCTCCGCCTATATAAGCGACGTCTCCGTATCTGTATACAGAAGACAGAAGGCCTATACAGTCTATTATCATACAGTCAGCATTTATCTCTTCACCCGGATCTTTTATCTGAGTATATCTGACGTAAGGACGCTTAAGTTTCGATATGATATCTTTTATATGTTCCTCATGTGTCTCATGAGGTGCTATAATAAGTTTTACTCCCGGATTATTATTGAAATGTTCGATTATAATATCTTCATCCTTAGGCCAAGAACTGCCTGCCACTAACGTAAACGGAGAATCCGTGACAAATCGCTCCACTATAGGAAGCTCTTTCGAGGCCTGCATTATATCTATAACTCTGTCAAACCGGGTATCTCCCGTAACGACAGCGCTATTCACGCCTATGCTTTTCAGTAATATATCAGATGATTCATCCTGTATAAACAATCCCTTATAAAGCGGAAGCAGTGAGCGGAAAAATGAACCGTACCACTTAAAGAACGATTGTTTCTCCCTGAATATTCCTGAAACAAGATAAGCCGGAATATTTCTTCTATTTAATTCAAGAAGATAATTTGCCCAGAACTCATACTTCACAAAAAATGCCATTTCCGGTTTTACTATATCCAGAAATTCCTTTGCATTCGACACCTTATCAAATGGCAAATAACAGATAATGTCAGCTCCCTGATAATTTTTTCTCACTTCATATCCCGACGGAGAAAAGAAAGTAAGTATTATTTTATATTCAGGTTTTTGCGATTTTATCTTTTCTATAATTGGACGACCCTGCTCAAACTCCCCCAGTGATGCGGCGTGAAACCAGATATAACGATCGTTGGGTTTTACAAGCCCTTTAAGGTTATCAAAAAGACCTTTATGACCATCTATCATTTTCTTTGCTTTCGCATTATTCAGGGAAGCCAGCTTCACAGCTGTGGCATAGAGAGATATGCCCGCGCTATAAATTGCTCTCATAACTTTATCTAACATTGGCATTACACAGATATAAAACTTAACCTGCATCTATAGTTCATATAGGATATGCCTTTAATATATTTTTCGGTAATTATCTACCGGTTTCTTTTAAATTTTATTGTTTGCCCGAAATTAACCCTTAAAATCAGTTGTTGTTGAAATTGTGTACGTCCTCCCACAAAGTGTAGATTTGACTTAGCCACACACTCTATGCTGCTTCGACGCAGCAGATATGCGCAGATATCAAGACGATCATAAAACGATGCTCTGTAAAACGGGTCTCCGTTATGAAGCATTGCTCCGAATTCATCATAGAACGTCATTTGATTTTCACCTTTGTATAACGTATTCTTTATGCCAAACCATCCCCATTCCAATTCCATTTCACACAAGAATCCTTTTGGGGTGATCCATTTGTTATTTCCTCTATTTCTATTGGCTGACATTACGACACCGCCTCTTATAGACAACGAGTCAAGAAATGTAAGACGCGACAAGTCAACCCCTATATACGGATTACCCATCATATTATCTACTACATTCTGATCGTCGGGCGCATTTTCTGTTTTTGCAAAATGATTAACAGTCAAAAAGTATCCGGCATATAATCTTTTATAATTGACAAGACCGCTACTGGCAAGAGTAAAAATCTCACGGTCTACTTTCGTCTGACGGCTCCGCCAGTCACAAAAAGCCTCTATAAAATTACGGCCTTTCTTATACTGCAACAGAACACCGTTTATAAATGGATTGAAATAACTTAAAGAGTCATAATACATAACCGCCGGATACTCTCTGGAGAGCATCTTTCTGGGCAATGTACCAAAGGTTGCAGAAAATTTATCACCGTTATATTTATAATACAACAATATATCTATATTACGGTCCTTCTCTGAGCCAAACTCCTCAAGCCAGCTTGCGCCGAGTTTTAAAGAATTAGATTCATTAAAATTTACTCCCACTTCGGGAGTAACACGTGTGCCGAAAAATGTTTGTGGCTTTTGGTAAGGCGCTTTAAATTCTCTGTTATCAAAGAATCCAAGAAAATCTACATCCCACACAAATTCCTGAGCAGCCACATTTGTGGCTGCCGCAAGAATAAATATCATCAACACATACAATTTTGTGATTTTCATCCGGATCAAGGGTTTGCTATTAATAAATATTAGATTGCAATAGTATCAACAGCGGTTTTGATTCTGGCTACGGTCTCTTCTTTGCCAAGTATAGCCGTGATATCAAACATATGTGGTCCTTTAGACTCTCCTACTATTGCTAAACGAAACGCGTTCATAACGCCTCCGAGATTATATTCGTTATCCGCGATCCACTGCTTAACGATTCTCTCCTGATTCTCTGCAGAGAAATCATCAATAGCCGTCAGAACTTCTGCAAGTTTAGTCATCTGCTCAGGTGTCTCCGCTTTCCAGCGCTTCTTAACCACCTTTTCATCATAAGATTTTGGTGCTTTAAAGAAGAATGAAGACTGTTCCCAAAGCTCTTTTATAAAGTTCACTCTCTCTTTTACAAGAGCTACAATTGCCTCTACCGTCTCTTTCTGCGCCTCAACGCCATAATCTTTCAATACAGGGATAAACAGATCAGCAATCTCGCTGTTATCTTTCATCTGAATGTATTTATGATTAAACCATTTTCCTTTCTCGTAATCAAATTTAGCGCCGCTTTTGCTGCAACGCTCAAGCGAGAAGTCCTTAATAAGTTCTTCCATCGACATAATTTCCTGATCTGTACCCGGATTCCATCCAAGAAGAGCAAGGAAGTTTATTACAGCCTCCGGCAAATATCCGGCTTCTCTGTATCCTGATGATACCGCACCTGTTTTAGGATCAGTAAACTGAAGTGGGAAAACAGGGAATCCTAAACGATCACCGTCACGTTTACTCAACTTTCCGTTGCCGTCAGGTTTAAGAAGAAGCGGAAGGTGTGCAAATGCCGGCGATTCCCATCCGAAAGCTCTGTAAAGAAGAACGTGAAGAGGAGCCGAAGGCAACCACTCTTCGCCACGAATCACATGCGAGACCTCCATCAAGTGGTCATCTACAATGTTGGCAAGGTGATAAGTCGGAAGCTCATCTGCAGATTTATAAAGCACTTTATCATCAAGGATATTAGAGTTGATAACAACTTCTCCTCTGATAAGGTCATTTACCACAACATCCTCATTAGGCTCAACTTTAAAGCGTACTACATACTGAACTCCGGAGTTAATAAGATCTTCTACCTCTTTTGTTGGTAAAGAAAGTGAGTTTCTCATACCTTCACGTGTAGAAGCATCATACTGAAAGTTAGCTATTCCGGCGCGTGTAGCTTCAAGTTCGTCAGGAGTATCAAAAGCGATATAAGCTTTGCCCGCCTCAAGAAGTTGATTCACATATTTCTTATAAATATCTCTTCGCTCAGACTGACGATATGGAGCATGAGGTCCGCCTACGCCAACTCCCTCATCTATTTTGATACCAAGCCAGTTAAGCGACTCTATAATATATTCCTCTGCGCCGGGCACAAAGCGCTGTGAATCTGTATCTTCAATTCTCAGCAGCATATCACCGCCATGTTGTTTTGCAAAAAGATAATTATACAGAGCGGTTCTGACCCCTCCGATATGTAAAGCTCCCGTAGGACTTGGTGCAAAGCGCACTCTTACTCTCTTTTCTGACATATATTTATTTTGATATTATTTTTTTGTGCGACAAAATTACATCATTATTGCAAATTAACACTCAATAATGATAAATAGATTAAAGTTCTATCTCTTCCAGCAGCTTTTTAAGTTCTTGATCTGTTGTAAAAAGTTTCTCTTTACATATTCTTATCAACTCTACCGAACGGGTAGTGTATTGTCTTAGTTTATCAATCTCACAGTCGCCGTTTTGAAGTATCTGAACGATCTCTTCAAGCTCTTTTACAGCAGCTGAATATGATTCTTTTTTTGATGCAGCCATATTATTTATTTTACTATTGATTTTACGTCTCCGTCTATTAATGATGTGACAAGCACATCTCCCGGCTTAACATCACTTACACTCTTCAATATTTTACCATTATGCAGAGTGACTGAATACCCTTTTTTTATAACGTTGTCAGGTGATGTTAGTTCTATTATCTTCTCCAGATTGCTCAGCTTGTTATACTCTTTATCTATGCGGGCCGGTATAATATTTTTTAAACGTTCGCTTATTATTTCCAGCTTTACGTTCTGACGCGAAATATGCCCCTGAGCAAGTTGCGGAATCCTGACCCTTACAAATTCTATACGTGACGATTCTGCCAACATCCTCTGTTTTATTAACGAAGGTATAGTATTGGTTAGTATAGAGAGTTTATTTTTATCTCTCTCCAGATATCCTAATACCGAATTGTTTAGTCCGTAAGCAAGCTCACTCAATAGTTCATTCGCTTTATCAAAATGATCAAGAATATACTCCGCCACAGCCGTGGGAGTTTTCACGCTTACGTTTGCTATATCATCAAGCACAGTGGTATCTCGGTCATGACCAATCCCTGTTATAACAGGCAAAGGAAACTGAGCCACATTATAAGCCAGCTCAAAGTCGTCGAAAGCATTAAGGTCGGAAGTCGCACCACCTCCCCTTATTATTACAACAGCGTCAAACAGATCCTGATATTCATATATCATTGACAATGCAGAGATTATACTGGCGCCGGTTTGGGCACCCTGCATAATGGAGGGAAATAGCTTTGTATATATTTTATATCCCCGCTGATTATTCTCAAGCTGATTCATAAAATCACCATATCCGGCAGCCGTCGGCGACGAAATAATAGCGTAGCGACGTGGCAGCTCTGCCATCTCAAGCTCTTTATTCAGATCCTTCACTCCCGCCTCATCAAGACGTCTCAGTATCTCAGCTCTGTTTCTTGCCATGTCACCTATAGTATAGGTCGGATCTATATCATTCACAACAAGCGAATAGCCATATACCTCATGAAATTCTACCGACACCTCAACCAGCACTTTTATGCCGGGTCCAAATATTTGTCCGGTCTCTCTTTCAAAGTATGGCTTTATTATTCGCCATCTGTTAGCCCATATATTGCCGCGGGCTTTAGCTATTATTTGAGAATTTCGCTTATCCTTCTCTATAAACTCAAGATAACAGTGACCCGTATAGTTATCTCTTGCCTCGCTCACCTCTGCTCTCACCCAATATCTGTCGGGGAAACACTGACGTAAAGCATCCTTTACTATTGAGTTAAGCTGAGTAAGAGTTAATTCCTGACTATGTTCCATTATCTTATAAATATTTTTGATGAAAACGAGGTTTGATTCCCTCTTATTAACAGACACATTATGCCTTTATTTATTCCCGACACACGAAAGCATCCGCTATCGTCGGGCATCAGCGTCTGTACTTTTACTCCGGATGTGTTGAATATATCTATCACACTGTCTTCACCTGAAGAAACTCTGTATATATTATTTTCAATATCGACAGGATAAACAACCGGGTTTTCCCGAATTGTCTCATTCGACATTAAGCCGTTCAACTTATTATAAATTGCGTAAAAATCGGGGATACCATAGCCAACATCCTCACTTGGCATATCAAAAGAAGAGCAACTCTCTCTTACGACATCCATGATAGTTTTATTATGAATCTGAGGAAATGCCTGCTTAATGCAAGCTACAAGACCTGTTATAACAGGAGCCGAAAAAGATGTACCGGAGCTTTTGCCCACCTCTCCTGTTGGTTTTATAACGTATGTATCACTACCAATCGCGGCTACATCCGGCTTCACCATTTCAGGAGTAACAAACCCTCTGCTTGAGAAGTCAGATACCTCTTTATCCCTGTTTATAGACCCCACGCTTAACACCTGCGGAGCATCTGCAGGAAAACAAAGTCTGTACCACTCATTATTACCCTCATTGCCTGCGCTGTTTATCACAAACAATCCTTTTTTCACTGCTATGTTAGCGCCCTGGGTTATGAAAGCCGTTTGCCCGTCTATACAGGAATGGTCGTAAGATTCGAAATCCTCAAAGACATTATACGCAAGCGACGAATTTATTATATCTGCGCCTATGCTGTCAGCAAATTCTGCCGCGGCTATCCAGTAATCTTCCTCCACCTGAAATTCCGTGTCAGAGTTTTCACTTCTCAGCAACCAGAATGAAGCGTCAGGAGCGGAACCCCTCATTACACTGTCATTATCACAAGATATCACAGACAATACATTTGTGCCGTGTCTGTCTCTGTTGTATGGATTGTTAGTCTCATATACAAAATCTCTCGCTCCTATTACATTCTTGTTTATAAAGGATATCTTATCCGCATTCTGAAATCCGGCATCAATAACGGCTACAATTACACCATCGCCCCTATATCCCATATCGTGAAGCTTATCACCATTATGAAGAGATACCTGTTGCAGTATTTCATTAGTTACTATAGTATCAGTCTCTTCATGAAAGTTATTGTCGGGATAATTAAACACAGTTGAGCGATTTCGCCATACCTTCTGAGCTCTGACTACAAAAGGAAGTCCACTCAACAATTCCTGATGATCATCAGAGGAGGCTACAACTATAGTGTTCATCCATCTTGATGTAGTAACGATATTGTAACCCATATCAACCAACACTTTTCTATATACCGGCGACACCGGATAGTCAAGTGAATCTGTTATTACCATCTGTAAATTGCGCCTTCGCATAGCTCTTTCACTTACGAAGTTTTCATCAATTACAGCTCCCTGTTTATCTTTCAGATACAAACGATATTTTGTCTGTGGCATAGCCGTAGATAAAACAGACAGAAAAAGTATGGTAACCAGATTTCTCATAATATTTATTCCTTTATATAATCACGATAAGGAGGATTGCAGTGAGTGCGGAAATATTTAATCTCGGCTGTATCACATATTATACCACCGGCAATAACTATATCATCTTTATATATCACAGCCGACTGACCCGGAGTAACCGCTGATGCCGCTACACTAAAATCAAGCTGCATATAATTATCCTCAGCAGATAATGACTCATCACATACTCTATTGAAACTAAACGCGATTGGCTTACTGCGATATCTGATTCGCACACTCAGTGATGGATCATTCAGTTCCTGCGTATTATGATACATACACTCTTTAAGCACCATCGACGAAGCATCAAGATCTGCCACACCGCCAAGCCTTATACTGTTGGTCTTTTTATTTATCCTTATCACGTATGCAGGATAGCCGAGCGCTATATTCAACCCCTTACGCTGACCAATAGTATAAAAAGGGAAACCCTTATGCCTGCCAAGTTTCTTTCCCTGTATATCTACAAAATAGCCTTCTCCGACTTTTTCGTCAATATCAGGCATCTGCTCTCTTAAGAATGTACGATAGTCGTCCTCGATAAAACAAACCTCCATACTCTCTTTCTTTACAGCTTTTTCCTTATATCCGCGCAGCAGAACATATTCCTTAATATCTTTTTTTATCTTATCACCAAGAGGGAATAAAGTTCGTGAAAGCGCGTCCTGACCAAGTCTCCATAAAAAATATGACTGATCTTTTGTTTCATCTATACCTTTAGCGATACATAAACGACCGTTATACTCAACAATACGCGCGTAATGACCTGTAGCTACCTTATCGCATCCAAGTTTATCAGCCATCTCCAGAAGTTTTTTCCACTTAAAATGCTTATTACACATTACACACGGATTAGGGGTATGTCCGCCCATATACTCATCCATGAAGTATTTTACAACAGACGCTTTAAACTCCTCCCTTATATCAAGAGTGTGATGCTCTATACCAAGACTGCGAGCCAGGTCTCTTGCCTCTTCGATAAAAAGCGGTTCATCTTTACCTTCCGGGATCTGCCATGAACAGTCCCACATACGCATTGTCAGACCAACAACCTCATAGCCCTGCTCTTTCAGCATCATACATACGGCGGAGCTGTCAACTCCGCCGCTCATGCCGACCAATACTTTCATATATTATTCTCCTATTTTATTTATAAGGACTGTCGCATAAGCTGATATACCCTCTTCGCGCCCTGTAAATCCAAGCTTCTCTGTCGTTGTAGCCTTAATAGATATCTCATCCGGATCAGTTTTCATCACTTCAGCCAGAGCCTGCTGCATCTTTTCGATATGCGGGTTTAGTTTCGGTCGTTCTGCCGCTATTGTTATATCAGCATTACCAAACTCATACCCTTTTCCCCTTATTAGATCCATAGTGCGGGCAAGAAGTATTTTGCTGTCTATATTTTCATATTCGCCATCAGTATCCGGGAAATGATAACCTATATCTCTCATATTTGCGGCTCCGAGCAATGCGTCGCATAAAGCATGTATCAAAACATCGGCGTCAGAATGCCCCTGAAGCCCCATAGTATGTTCAAGCATTATACCGCCAATCCATAATGGTCTATCCTCTACAAGACGATGAACGTCAAAACCAAAACCTACTCTGAATTTCATATTATATATCTTTATGATGTTAAAACATCGGAATATTTTCACAAAAATAATGATTTGTTTATCATTAAGGTTATACCGGAATATTTTTAAGTAACCTATTGCTATAACAAAAGATATAAAAGCAAGGTTTACTTTACTGTTTTAAACCATTGGGTTAAATCAATTATAAATCTCCCAACCAATAGTATATATGAGTCAATGGCTGCCGATATCGGTAACAGCTGTTGCACATATAGGTTTAGTTAGGATATTTTTGATTGACCTTAAATGAATATAAGTTCACACCACAGCATCAATCATATAGAACAAAAAAAAAGACAGACCGGTATAATACCAGTCTGCCCGTATGTATAGTTTTTATTAATGTTATCGTCGTCGTCTTCCACCGTATCCAAGCACATCTCGAATACCCTCCATATCAAAAGCAAGAGTGAATCTCAATGTCTGATCAAGAGGACTTGTCTGAGCAGTAGAGATTACATAAGCCGCGTCGAGTCTAAACACGTTAAGAGCGAAACCAGCTCCGAGGGTAAAATATTTTCTGTTACCCTTAGAAGCATGCTCATTATAATAACCTCCGCGAAGGAAGAATTGCTGATTATATGAATATTCGGCTCCAAATGAATAATTGATCTCTCTCAACTCTTCTTTAAATCCGCCCGGCGCATCGCTAAACGATTTAAATATACCGGAAATCGGAGATATGGCATAGTAATCCTGCATAGCATCTTCATATGCCTGACTATCCGAACCTCCGTCAAACTGACTTGCCTGAGGCGCTGTAGGCACCAATAGTTTATTAAGGTCACAGCTTATAGACATTGTGTTGTAATCATCAAGCGGGAAAAGCAACGTACCCCCCACTTTCAGATTTGTAGGAAGAAAAGCAGATGTCTCGCCTCCGTCATAAGAGA
>CAMTOT010000090.1 GCA_947074165.1 uncultured Bacteroidales bacterium | reverse complement strand
ATACGAGATAATGAGCGGTGACTGGAGTTCAGACGTGTGATCTTCCGATCTATGACGAAAGATCAATTTCATAAACATCAACAGCGTCAAAAGAACCATTTGCCACAGTCTTACCGGATGAGTCTATGATCTGAATATTGATTTCACCCGGGCAACATCCCGAAGCATCTACATAAACTTTATCTTTAACTGCCGCAGGATATACTTTTACGCTATTTCTACCTATAGTACGCAATCCCGTCGCCGCTTTAATAATCAGCTTGCCTTCAGACAAAAACTTACTGTGATCCCACTCAAGACCCTCCCCAGGAGTAGTAGGATCTACAGAATAAGTACCGGTTATTTTCGGACAGTTTATAATCTGAAGCTCATCTCCAATACTGTGGGTTCCTCCCAGATTAAGTTTTATTGTAGCGTCAGTAAGTCTGGTTAGATTAGCTACATGAAGAGAATCAATGCCCCTTGTTGAACTTTTCCAGTATATTGAGCCGCCTTCATTTACAATCAGAGTGTTTGTAATGCCAAATTTGCTCACTGAATTCTGATACAAACCTACACTTATAGTACCTCCGTTATTAACAGTAACGTTCCTTACTTTACCTGTACCGCCCAATGTGCCTTCATTACTTACTGTTA
Source organism: uncultured Bacteroidales bacterium (assembly GCA_947074165.1). GTDB lineage: Bacteria > Bacteroidota > Bacteroidia > Bacteroidales > JAUNSR01 > JAUNSR01. The sequence continues at coordinate 9,200 of CAMTOT010000090.1, read as the reverse complement.
TAGTAGTTGAGGTGGTAAGCTCGGCATTGGCATTTATCCGACCTTCATATATATTAATCGCCGATGTGCTGGCTCCTGTCAGGGTAAGAGTACCGGTACCATATTTATTAACTGTCACAGAAGAAAATATGCCAGAGAAAGTAGTGTTCTTATTATTGTATCCGATATTATATGTACCGTTTAGAATAGTTGGCGAGCCTGTAGACGTCAGAGCACCTATTTTTGTAGTGGCTGTTAATGCGCCTGAACTGCCCGTAGAGTAGTGCCCCATAGTTACGTTATTGATAAGATCTACCGTTGCCTGTGAGAAATCCATAGCTTTAGACAATCTGAAATCGCTGCCGGTGGCTTTCAAAGTTCCTGTGAATCCGCTGAAATCAGCCTTTACATCACCTCTGACATAAGGGAAATTGATACATAAAGTACCGGCTCCTTTTACTGAACCATTAATATAACATCTTGAACCGGCATTAAGGTAGGCAGTCGATTTATCCGGGATTACAAGCTCATAATTGAAATCAGGTACCTGAGATGTGTTATTATTGTCGAAAATATTGACTGCGCCATTTTCTACTGTCAGAGTAGATCCACTTTTACCGAATGTCGTATTATAAGTGCCCATAGCAAGAGTGCCCTCTTTAACAACTGTACCTCCTGTGTAAGTATTGTTGCCGCTATAAGTAATGTTTAGTTGTCCGGCTCCGTTCTTAATCAGCTTGCCGTAACCTGTTATTATACCTTTTAGGGTAGTGTAGCCTTTTGCTTCCGGCACATTAAACTCTACATCGCCATTGATTGTCATACCTCTGTTGGTCGCCGCATTGATATTATCAATCTTCATAGTTACATCTTCGAGCTGTATATTAGACGCAATGGCAGATGCTGAGCCGATGCTGCTTGCTATACCCGCGTCGGCAATCTCCGTAATGGTAACTATGCCACCTTTCAATTTAGTCATACCGGTATAATCACTCTTTTTAGTGTATAAATTTAGATCGCCACTGCCATCTTTTATCAGAGACGTAGCTCGTGTCAGTCCGCCATTGCCTGATATTGTGTATGAAGCATTTTGATTAAGAAATTTCACTTCGGAAAGCTCCATCATATCACTCATTGATATATCTGTCGATTCCGCCGAGTCATCTAATATAACCTGGTCACCCGTAACGAATGATGTAACATCTCCGTTGATAGTGAAGTTTTCATCCACAAAATCCCATATATTACTTATGTTACCCATCCAGAAAACATTCTGAGCCGCAGTTCTCTGAGAGTTAATAACAAGGATGAGTGATTTATCTTCAGTCTTCAGTTTATAGCTTATGCCTGCTATGCCTCTGACTGATATATTCTCAACACTTCCTGATAAAGCGCCTGTCCAGCTAATTAGAGGATATTCACCCGCTTCAGGTTTAGTCTCATTACATACTATTGTCAGATAGTTATTATTAGCAAGGCTCATATTACCGTTTACTTTAATCTGGTCATGTTTTATCTCGCCATGAGTCTGTAGATCCATTTCTATATATACTTCACCCGGTAAAGAAAGTGACTTTCCGAAAGTAATCTTGCCAAAACGGTTGTCGTCGCATCCGGGAGACAGTCTGCATCCTTCATAGTTGAGAGCGCCTTCAAATGTTACATTACCATTGATTACACCCTTGCCGGCAAGAGTGCCTTTTGCTTTCAATTCAATATCGCCTGGCAGGGTAGTATTAAGTATAAGTGTACCCTCCGATATGTATGTTTTGCCTGTATATTCAAGTTTATTATTAATGGTCAGTGTGCCGTTCATAGATTTCCATAGGTCCATATTACCAGCCAGAGTGCCGTTGCCACTCCACACATAGTCAATACCCTTTGGAGGCATTGCATATACTACAGATGGTTTAAGTGTATTGCTGATGTTTACTTTGGTATTGCCAGCAAGATCGAATATAACGCTTTTACCATCCTGAAAACACATAGATGAGGCGCGCGCGAAGTCGGTAAATGAAGCAGATGATGAATTCCACTCCGTATCATTACCCCACACAAGATCCGAAACCATTGATGGTGGTAGAGGAGGCATAGGCATATCATACCCCAGATAATAGTCAGGGAATGCAGATTGATAATAACCTTTTGTAGTACACTGCATACGGTAAGCCGGATTTTGCTGAAGGCAATACAGATTTATTGTTGTGGCAAGATCGGTAGTATATCCTACAATACCTGTAGTAGCCGATGTAGTGCCTTTTCTGAGTATTACCTCCTCGCGCCAGTCTCCTATAATATCGCCAAAATACATAGGTCGTTTGCCATATTCCGAAGAAACGGTGTAGCCGCTCTCCTTAGCCATCTCTATTAGTCTGGTACCGCCAAATTTTCGTATATCGGCATTATAACCGTTACCATCTGCCGAAGTAAGCATCTCTCTGTCTGGTTCTCCGTCCCACCATATACCTTCTGTAGGGAAGGGCAGTCCATTGTTTACCTCGGCTGCTTTTATCAATTCACCTTTTGCGTTATAAAGGTTTCCCATTGTCGACCACATCTCATAGCCCTTATGATCAGGATCTACATCCATACATTCCCCGCGGCCAACATCGCCAACGCTTGCCATATACCATTTTTTTATCTCTTTGCCGGTAGCCGCGTCATAAAGTATCTGTCCTAGCATATCTCCTGCGTTTTGCTGTATGGCAAAAGTTTCAAGTCCCGGTCGGTCTGGGTCAATATCACCCACGCGGAACCGGTCCCCGTGAGATATACCTGCGCTGAACAGCATTGTACCGTCATATTTTACTGCGAACCCACCGTCGAGCATTTCATCGCGACCGTCAAGACTTACGTCTGCTACTCTAATATGGTGAAACTCTGCCGGCCATGGCGTTTTATCGTTGCGAGACCATGTCTGGAATTTCTCTTTCCAGTTGGTGGCTTTCCCGTTTTCGAAATCGTATCCCCATGCCGACACGTAATAATGGTGGTTTTTGTCCTTGGTGCGTACCATGTATTCCATAACTACAGAAGGATGGATACCATCAAAGTAAGCGATACCCATGTGTCCGTTAAGCTTTGAATATTCCTCGTCCATATATTCCGACTTATTATCTCTTGTATAAGTGTTGCCGCTATATGAAGGATAAGTCATTTCGATAGTATTTTTCTCGGTTCCGGTTAAGCCGTCAATTACAGTTATATATTGTGGCGGGTTACGTTTACTTTGTTGTGAGTAGTCTGTGATACCGTCATTATCAGTATCTCCCGTGGCAGAACCAAATAGATAATCTCCAAACGTATTAGTGCTTTTATTCCAAAAGCGTGTACCGTCGCTGCTTTTTATTACAACTTCCGCTTTGCCGTCGCAATCCATATCATACGCTATCACCATATCGTCATGACCCTGACTGATCTTAACGTTTGGGCCAAGATCTACAGTCCAAAGGTGCTCACCATGTCTTGTATAAGCCTCTATTTTATGAGAGTCAGTACCGTTTGAAAGTCTGTCTACTATATAATCATATTCACCGTCTCCGGTCAGGTCGGCAGGCCATACATATTTTGTTTTATATAGCGAGTTGTCGAGAACGTCAGTATAGTTTATATCTACAAAAACATTTCTCATAAATTGAGATTTTAACGAGAAAGGATCACTTTTAGCACTTTCCACACCGTTTATGACAGTGGTGACACATACATCGCTGTTTATAGGTATTGCAGAGGATGTCGTAACGAAGTTTGTGTTTGTGATAGGGGTACTGTTTATCTTTGAATAATTGGTAGAACCCGTAGATGAAACATAAATATTGTAAGAGATGTTTTCAGGTTCCTGAGCAAGTTTTCGCCATGTTACGGCTACCTTATTTCCATTGTTGATAGCAACAACTCCTCGACCGAGCTGTTGTTGTATACGTTGAGCTGAAATATTACCGCTTATTGAAAGTAGTAACATACCCGACATAAATAGTTTGGTACTGTTTTTCATTAAGAATTGTGATTAGATTAATATGTTTATATTCCTAAATTTATAAAACGTCATTTTATTATTAAACTAATTATAAATCAAGTTACTGTGCTATGTACGATAATACATTAAATAGTATGGTTTTACATAAAAGATAGTGTATGAAAAATAACACACAGCGGAATGAGGCTATCTGACAAGGTGATTTTTTCGTTATGCCTGCTCTTGAAATCCCTCTTGTTATGTAACCTCAAAAAAAAGAGCGTGCCTTGTTAGACACGCTCTAATAGAATAGTATAAAATGATAATTACATATGTGTATGTTTTGTAAACTAGTCTATCACGTCTATTTTTAAAGTTTGCAGATCTTTATCGGATGAACTGCTGCCGTAATGAACTATGTATTCACCTTTTTGTGTTTTCATTCTGTTGGTAGCTGTGTCAAACCATTCGAAATCATTGTAGTTAAGAGTAAATTCAATATTCTTCTTCTCTCCCTTTCTGAAGTTAACCCTTCTGAACGCGCGCAGAGTTTTTGATGGTCCTTCATTATCAGATGGTCTGGAAATATAGATTTGTACAACTTCGTCTCCACTCATTTTTCCTGAGTTTTTGACAGGGATACTAAGCTTTACAGAATCACCGTAAGTTATTCTTTTTTTGTCTGATTTAGCTTTGCCGTATGTGAAAGATGTGTAGCTAAGTCCGTATCCGAATGCAAAAAGTGGTTCTTGTGTCATGTATCTGTAAGTCCTGCCTTTCATGTTATAATCTTCAAAATCTGATATCTGATCTACTGATTTATAAAATGTTATCGGTAGGCGAGCGGCTGGATTATAGTCTCCGAATATTACATCAGTGACGGCCTGACCACCAGCCTGACCTGGATACCAAGCCTGGATGATAGCATCGCAGTTTTTAGTTTCCGGCATAAGGCCCATCGCGCTGCCTGACATATTTACGAATATAACCTTTTTGCCAGCCTGTTTTAGTTTTGAAATTATATCGCGTTGTACGGCCGGTAGCTCAATGTCTGTGCGGTCTCCGCCCTTAAAACCGGGCGCATTGGTTGGCATTTCTTCACCTTCGAGAGTAGCTGCAATGCCCCCCGCAAATACCACAACATCTATATCTTTATGTCGGGCAAGAAATCCATCCACATCAATACTTTTTTCTACACCCATGTCAAAACAAAGAGTGGCTGTTTTATTGTCGTTGACATAGTTAAGTACAATGTCGTATTTCTTACCTGCCTCAGCTTTAAACGAACATACGTTTGTAGTATATTTAATAGCGGCACCTTCCTCTTTTCTTAGAAGCTGTCCGTTTACAAATATTTCATAAGAGCCCCGCATTTTCATTCTGAAAAATACGTTGTTGTCAACTTCAGGTATGAATGTTGTTTCATATTTTGCGCTGAACCCTCTTAACTGTACTCCTGCTGCGAAAGCGGTTGCACCATAAGAATTAAAATTGAAGGGAGTAGACTGCTGTACAAGTGCGGCCACATCACCTTTTAGTTCCGGGTTATTCCAGTATGTGGATTTAAAACCTCTGCCTGTATTGGTAGAGCATTGATCAAAAAGACTTGTAAAATTAATTTCGTCAGTATGTCCGCTTAACTGTTCATAAACAAGATTGTCTGAAGGGATATGCTTGCTCATTGCGCTAAGCATGGTTACAGTATGAGACGGTATACCATTATAGTTTGCCCATTGTGCTACAGAGTCGTTGGCATTTGGACCGATTAATGCGATTTTGGTACCTTTTTTAAGAGGTAAAATATTGTTGTTATTTTGTAAAAGCACGATAGACTGACGAGCCGACTTCAACGCAAGATCACGATGTTTTTGAGAATCAACGATATCGTAGGTAAGGTGTGAATATGAATCATTCTCGTCCATTTCACCAATTTCAAAACGAGCAGTCAGAAGTCTTTTTACCGATATATCAAGTTCATTTTCAGATATAAGTCCTCTCTCTACAGCCTGTTCAAGCCGTTTGTAGTTTGACCCGCATTCAAGATCAGTACCGCTTAATACAGCATCGGCAGAAGCATGTATAGCATCTTCGTGAGTCTCATGTTTATTTTTTTGCCAAAAATCATTTATAGCGCCGCAGTCAGAAACTACGATACCTTTAAAGCCCCATTCATTGCGGAGGATCTGAGCAAGAAGGGTGTTACTGCCACAGCAAGGTTCACCCTCATAGCGATTGTAAGCACACATTACTTCTTTTACATCAGCCTGCTGAACGAGAGTTTTAAAAGCAGGCAGATATGTTTCCCATAAGTCGCGTTGAGAGATATTCTTTGCGTCAAAGCTGTGACGGTTCCATTCCGGCCCCGAGTGTACCGCGTAATGTTTTGCGCAGGCATGCAACTTATCGTGCCCCGCATCTTTCGGTCCCTGAAGTCCGTTTACACATGCTATACCCATTATACCGGCAAGATAAGGATCTTCTCCGTAAGTTTCCTGTCCGCGTCCCCATCTCGGGTCACGGAATATATTTACGTTGGGAGTCCACATTGTAAGACCCTGATAACGCTTTATATCACCATTTGTCTCTCTGAAATGATTATATTTTGCTCTTGCTTCATCGGAAACAGCATTGAACGTTTCAAACATAAGAGCGTCATTGAAAGAAGCTGCCATCCCTATGGCTTGAGGAAATACGGTTGCCAGTCCGGCTCTTGCCACACCGTGCAAAGCTTCATTCCACCAGTCGTAAGATTTTATCCCGAGTCTTTCGATAGCGGGGGATACGTTTTGCATAAGAGATATTTTCTCTTTTACAGATAATCTTTTAATAAGGTCGTCAGCTCTTTGTTCGGCAGTAAGGTTTGCGTCGCGGAAAGGAAGGTTTTCAGAGTGTATGTTTTGCGCATTTGTAAGTGCATATGCTGCAAGCAGGCAAATAGAGATTTGTCTTTTTATCATATAGTTTTTCATTTATTATTTAAAGGCAATATTAGTATTATAATTATTATTGGTGGGGTAATAATTATCACAAAAGGTTGAATTTATATTAATCGTATCAATTTTCTTTATCTCAGCGTTACTTATCAATAAAAATGCATCCTTTTAATATCAAGGGTAAAATATTGATTGTTTTTCATGGTTTAAATATATAATCAGTGATGTTTTAGTAAAGTTTTAAATAAAAAATCAACATACAATGGCTTGTTTTACAGTATGTAATGGCATACTTAAATAATGCCACATAAAAAACAAACCCGCGTATGTTGATTTTCTGTTTAATGATTAAAATCTATGTTTTAGATACATTTTGTACCCAAAGAAAAGTCTCCTATATTGGCAGCCTGTGTAATTACAACTTTTTTTACACCGGCGTCTATTGCCTGAAATGCATTCTCAAGTTTAGGTATCATGCCTCCCTGTACAATTTTGTCTTCCACAAGTTTGGAGAAGTACTCTTTTGTAATTTCCGAAATTACACTGTCATCGTTATTTTCGTCGCTTAGAACTCCGTTTTTCTCAAAACAATACACAAGTGTAACATCAAAATATGAAGCAAGAGCTTTGGCTGCTTCACCGGCTATTGTATCGGCGTTGGTATTAAGTAATGATCCTTTTCCATCATGAGTAAGCGGAGCCAGAACCGGCACTACTCCTTTTGCTATAAGGTCTGCTATTAATGCGGCATTTACACTCTTTACATCTCCTACAAATCCATAGTCGATATCTTTTACCGGGCGTTTGTCTGAAAGCATGATATTCATATCTGCACCTGTCAGCCCAAGAGCGTTTATGCCTGAAGCTTGTAGTGAAGCTACGATGTTTTTGTTTACTAATCCGCCGTAGACCATAGTCACAACTTTTAGCATATCCTCGTCAGTGATACGTCTTCCGTTTACCATCTTTGATTCGATCCCAAGTTTTGAAGCAATGGCTGTCGCGGAACGTCCTCCTCCGTGCACAAGTACCTTATGACCTTCAATGGAAGAGAATCTTTTAAGCAGCTCATTTAAAGAGTCTGTTTCTTCAACTATCTTTCCACCCACCTTAATAACAGTCAGTTTTTCCATATATGTCTTAAAATTTAATATCATTATATTTCAGGATGCAAATATAATGATAAAGAAGTTTATAATTATTTATAAAAAATGACGAAAAACTTACAGATGCTTATAAGATGTGTGATTTCTGAACATAAATGTTTTACCGGATGTTATTTTTTAAACTAATAATAAATTTGAATTATGAATTATCTTTTGATTGGAGGAGGTAATGAAGACCTTAAACGAGAGGTGATAAGCATTTACGCGCAGCGTCTTGAGTCAAGTGCTGATTTTGATAAAATAAGAGGTAATGTTATAGATAAAGAGTGCGCAGCTCAGGATGTGGTGTTTAAAAATCGCATTACAGGGCGTACTGTTTTTATAAATACAAAAGGCTGGTCGGAAGATTTTGTGCAAAAAGTACTTCATTTTCGCTCAAATTATTCTGAAGATTCGACTTTGATTATATCTGTTAGTACTGGTAATACGCCTGATATACCAACGCTGACATATCAATTAGGATTTAAAAAAGATGAAGATTATGCTATGGAAATTATTTTTGAGCAATTTCCAAATGCAACTTTAGATAATGCAGACCGTTTGGCCGATGATTTTCAAAGTATGGTAGCTGTAAAACCATTTAATTTAATGTGAAAATTAACGCTATTGTAGCAATTTGTATGTTAAGTAGGTTAAATATTAGAAAATTGTAATATTAGGAGTGTAAATAGTTAAGCGTAAATTTGTTTTTATAGTCAAAAAATATTTAAATTTGTGTAAATAGAGGTGTCAATTCAAGAATGTGTAATTTAAATTATTTATTATGAATCATGAGTTTATTGGAAGCAATGCTGGTTTGATTTGGAATGTGCTGACTGCGGCAAATGACCAAACCGTAAAGTCATTGAAAAAAGCTACAAAGCTAAAAGATAAAGAATTATATTGTGCTTTAGGTTGGCTGGCAAGAGAAGGCAAAGTATCGTTCGATGAAAGTGGCGAAGAAATTGTCATCAGTTTGGTCTGATTGTTTTAGTATTTTATTTATGGTTTATATAAACCATGGGTTCTATGATTGAATCGCCCGGATAATCATGATGATAATCGGGGCTTTTTTATATATTTTAATATGGAGAATGAATTAATTTATCCTGAAATCCTGGAAAAAACTGAGTCCGCAGAGGAGATATTTCCCGTAGTGGATGAAAAGAAACACGTGCTTGGTTTTGCGAC
>CAMTOT010000089.1 GCA_947074165.1 uncultured Bacteroidales bacterium | reverse complement strand
TAATGAGCGGTGACTGGAGTTCAGACGTGTGCTCTTCCGATCTATACTACCATATTTATACGCATGTTCTAAAAAAGCAGAGTGCAAAAGTTATTTTATTTCTATAATCTTTTTTCTTAACTTTGCGGCACTTTAAGAATTATAGCTATATAATATGGAGAAAAAACTTACAAAATCAGACAATAAGATGATAGCCGGCGTATGCGGCGGGATAGCAGAATATTTTGGACTTGACGCTACTCTTGTCAGAGTCGGATATTTAGGACTTTCTTTTTTCTCTGCCGGGTTTCCCGGTGTCGTGTTATATATCATTCTTATGTTAATAATGCCTCAGAAGTAAGATGGAATTAAAGATCGTATCCCCTTTTAAACCAACAGGTGACCAGCCGGAGGCTATAAAACAGCTCTCTCAGGGCGTTATGGAGGGGATTCCGTATCAAACCCTCCTTGGAGTAACAGGTTCGGGTAAAACATTTACTATGGCCAATATAATTGAAGCGACACAAAAACCGACGCTAATACTGTGCCATAACAAAACGCTTGCTGCTCAGCTGTATGGCGAATTCAAAAGCTTTTTCCCTGATAATGCCGTTGAGTATTTCGTATCATATTATGATTATTATCAACCTGAAGCATACCTCCCATCAACAGATACTTATATAGAAAAAGATCTCGCTATCAATGACGAGATTGAGAAATTGCGACTTTCAACAACTGCGTCTCTTCTCTCGGGCAGAAAAGACGTTGTGGTAATATCTTCGGTTTCATGCCTTTACGGCATCGGTAATCCTGAGGATTTTCATGAAAATATGATATCGATACATGTAGGTCAGAAGGTAGCAAGAAATGCTTTTCTTCGCAGACTTGTATCAAGTCAGTACTCAAGAAATGAAGTAGCACCTACACGAGGTAATTTCCGCGTAAAAGGAGATACTATAGATATTTTCCTTGCTCATATTGACATAATAATCAGAGTCGGCTTTTGGGGTGATGAAATAGAATCTATCGAATCTGTCGATCCGATGAGCGGTCACACCTTAACGATGTTTGATGAAACGAATATCGCTCCTGCCAATATATTTGTAACTACCAAAGAAAGAATAGACCGCGCGATAGGCGAGATAGAGCTGGATCTTGGCAAGCAGATTGAATTTTTTAATTCATGCGGTAAATACGCTGAGAGCAAAAGACTTCAGGAAAGGGTTACATACGACCTTGAGATGATACGTGAAGTCGGATACTGTTCCGGCGTAGAAAACTACTCCCGTTATTTTGACGGCAGACCGGAAGGTTCTCGCCCTTTCTGTCTTTTAGATTATTTCCCTAAAGATTTTCTTGTTATTATAGATGAAAGCCACGTTACGATTCCTCAAATCCGGGCTATGTATGGGGGAGACTATTCAAGAAAGAAAAATCTTGTTGAATATGGATTCCGACTACCGGCAGCTATAGATAACCGACCACTAAAGTTTGATGAGTTTGACGATATTGTAAAACGTTGCATATATGTAAGTGCGACTCCTGCAGACTACGAACTCGAAAAATGCGAAGGTATTATTGCCGAACAGGTAATCAGACCAACCGGACTCCTTGATCCGGTAATTGAAGTAAGACCAAGCCTTAATCAGATTGATGATCTGATGGAAGAGATACACAAAAGAGTAGAAAAGGATGAAAGAGTATTAATCACGACTCTTACAAAACGTATGGCAGAGGAACTTGATGTATATCTGCAACGTCTTGACATACGATCTACATATATTCACTCTGATGTTGATACTCTTGAAAGAATAAAAATAATGGAGGATTTGCGAAACGGTATATATGATGTACTTATCGGTGTCAACTTGCTAAGAGAGGGGCTTGACTTGCCGGAGGTATCTTTAGTTGCTATACTTGACGCAGATAAAGAAGGATTCCTCCGTTCGCATAGATCTCTGACTCAGACCGCCGGAAGAGCCGCGAGAAACCTCAATGGTTTTGTGATAATGTATGCTGACAAAATAACAGCCAGCATGCGTCTTACTATAGATGAAACAAACAGAAGACGTGAAAAGCAGATGAACTATAACAAGGCTCACGGACTTACACCTCAGGCTATACAAAAATCAAAGAAGTCTATTCTTGGAGATGAATTCAAAATAAAAACCGAAGAAGGCGCTTATATCGAGGTTGACTATACCAAGAGTATGGCTGCAGACCCGGTTGAAAAATATATGACTGCTTCAGATATTGAAAAAGAGATTATAGCGGTTCGAAAGAAAATGCTTACTGCTGCCAAAAATCTTGAATTTATCGAAGCGGCCCAATACAGAGACGAGATTATAAGACTTGAAAATCTTGTCAAAGAGATGAAGTGATCAAATAATTATGCTTATTAAAAAATAATCTTACAAAAGAATTTTATTGTAATATTTATGAAATCTGATATTGAAATTGCGAGAGAGTGCAAACTCGAAAAGATTAAACAAATTGCAACCGGCATAGGTATTCCAAGAGAGGAAGTGCTGAATTATGGTAAATACATTGCTAAAATTCCTATTGAACTTACCAATGAAGAAGAGATCAGTAAAAGCAATCTTATCCTTGTCACAGCAATCACTCCGACCAAAGCAGGTATCGGAAAAACAACAGTAAGCATAGGTCTTGCACTTGGCCTGAATAAAATCGGTAAAAATGCTGTTGTTGCTCTTCGTGAGCCATCTTTAGGTCCATGTTTCGGCATGAAGGGCGGTGCTGCCGGCGGAGGCTATGCACAGGTACTTCCTATGGAGAATATAAACCTGCATTTCACCGGCGATTTCCATGCCATTACCTCAGCTCACAATATGATAACAGCTCTGCTGGATAATTATATCTATCAAAACAGAGCGACAAAATGTGGTCTTAAGGAGATTCTTTGGAAACGCGTTCTTGATATTAATGACCGCGGACTAAGAAGAATCATTTCCGGACTTGGAGGCACTACAAACGGCATACCGGGAGAAACAGGGTTTGATATAACTCCGGCTTCTGAGATCATGGCCATACTTTGCCTTGCTACAGATCTTGAAGATTTGAGAAGACGTGTCGAAAATATACTTTTGGGCTACAATTACGACGGTACACCGTTTACAGTAAAAGACCTTGGTGTAGCGGGTGCTATAACCGTCTTACTTAAGGACGCTATAAATCCAAACCTGGTTCAGACAACAGAAAATACTGCAGCATTTGTTCATGGTGGCCCGTTTGCCAACATCGCACACGGTTGCAACTCCATAATTGCCACCAAACTGGCGATGACTTACGGTGATTACGTTGTAACAGAAGCCGGATTCGGTGCCGACCTTGGAGCTGAAAAGTTCTTCAATATTAAATGTCGTAAAGCCGGACTAACTCCAAAGCTTACCATTATCGTTGCTACTGCTCAGGGATTAAAAATGCACGGAGGCGTAGCAATTGAAGACATTAAGAAACCTGATACCGACGGTCTTATAAAAGGTTTTGAAAATCTTGACAAACATATTGCAAATATGCAGTCGTTCGGACAAAATGTAATGGTAGCATTCAACAGATATGCTTTTGATACTGACGAAGAGGTAAAACTTATAGAGGAACACTGCAACAAACAAAACATCAGATTTGTTGTAAACAACGCGTTCATTGAAGGTGGTACCGGAGCAGTTGAACTTGCGAATGTTGTTGTGGATGAGATTGAGAACAGACCATCCGGAGAACTGACTCTTACTTACGATGACAGTGACGATATTAAAACTAAGATATCTAAAGTTGCATACAAGATGTACGGTGCGGGATCTGTAACATTCAGCGACAAAGCAAATAAAATGCTTAAACTGATAAGCGATCTTGACATCAACAACTTCCCTGTTTGTATAGCAAAAACTCAGTATTCATTCTCCGCAAATCCTAAAGCATACGGAGTTGCTAAAGGTTTTGAACTAAACATTAATGATATAGTAATAAATAAAGGAGCTGAATTCATAGTAGCTATAGCAGGCGAAATAATGAGAATGCCAGGTTTGCCAAGAGTTCCTCAGGCCAACTTTATTGATATTGTTGATGGTCACATCGAAGGACTTAGCTGACGCGAAAAACTTATACAGGCTTAATTAAAAAAAGCATTCCAACAGCCATTATAAATCCCATTTTATGTTAAAGCATTAGGGATTTATAATGGCTGTTTTTATTTATGTAATTAATATTTTTGTATAATTTTTTAAGATAAGGTTACATGAACAAAAGGGTAAAAATCATGGTTTTAATTAAAAGAAAACCAACTATATGCAGTCAATCATTTTAGCCGGCTACGGCAATGAAAATTCTATTACATACAAAGAAACTGACATTCCTTATTGCGGTAATGATGATATTATTGTTAAACCACATGCAGTATCTGTTAATCCACTTGACCTTAAATTGATCTCAGGCAAGTATAAAGACAGATTTAACGTTGATACACCTTATACTTTATGTGGCGACTTTGCCGGCACAGTGTATAAAACAGGTGCAAATGTCAAAGACCTCGGAGTGGGTGATAAAGTGTTCGGCACGGCTCACGCATATCTTGGCAATTCAGGCGCATTAGCGGAGTTTGCAAGAGTGAAAAGAGAATATGTTTCTTTAATACCCTACAATCTTGATTTTTATAAAGCCGCGGCTATAGTAACTCCCGGATGTACTGCCCAGCAAGCGGTTAGTAAATTTATGAAAGTTAAGCCGCGTCAGAAAGTTCTTATACACGGGGGATGTGGCGCCATAGGCTCAATTGCCATTGACTTATGCAGAAGTATTGGCGCGGAAATTGCAGTTACTGTCAGCGGAACCTGCATTGAAAAGATGAAACACAAAGAAATCGATCTTATAATGAACTACGAATTGATTGATTTCGAACATATGATATCAGACTTTGATGCTGTTTTAGATACAGTAGGCGGAGATGTTATGATAAAAAGCTACAGCGTCTTAAAACCAGGTGGCATAATTGTATCTCTTGTAGATACACCTGACGTAAAAAGCCTTGCAAATCATAACATAAAAGGGCTTCGCATGAGCGCAATAATAAACACTCAGACGATAGACACCGTCAAATTCCTTGTCGAAGAGCACATAATAAAGGCTCCTGAATTTACTATCACTTCATTTCCTATGGCTAAGAATGCTTTAATACAACTCTATAACAGAGCAATCAAAGAGAAGATTGTAATAAACCTGGAGCCTTAATAGCTTAATTAGTATATTATAATGATAACATAGGTTCCTGGTTTTGTATTATTTTGGTGATTTCATCCTGCACCATACCCATCTTTATACCAAGAGCTTCAATTGGTATAGTAACATCATACTCATCGGCACAGATAGTACAACACTCTATCTCGACTCCCTTATTGATAAGATCTGTCAGATGCTGTCTCACGGCTTTATCTTTTCCTGCAAGTTTAACTGAAGGACCCCATATTATCAATCTCACATTTTCCCACGCTTTCTTATCAAGTACGTCTTCTATATATCTGAATACTACTTTTAAGGCAAGCTCTTTATCTCCAGAAGTCCACAATACTGTTAGTTTATCCATAATATATGATGTTTATTAATTATAGTTGTTACTATAAAACAATCGTATATTAAAAATGTTCCTAAAAACATTAACTATTTTAAACAAAAAACAATTATCAACATAATAAATCTAATTTATTAACATCAATAATTGAGAAACAGATGCTTTGTCGTATTTTTGCAAAAAAATAAATTGCGCGTAATGGATTTAAAAAACTGGCTACCAACCACAAAGAAAGAGATGGAAATAAGAGGATGGGATTACCTTGATGTAATAATTTTCTCAGGAGACGCATACGTCGATCATCCATCTTTCGGAGCGGCCGTAGTAGGAAGAATACTTGAGGCGGAGGGACTTCGTGTAGCTATCGTACCTCAACCTAACTGGAGAGATGATTTAAGAGATTTCAAAAAACTCGGAGCCCCGAGATTATTTTTTGGTATTTCGGCGGGAGCAATGGATTCTATGGTCAATCATTACACCGCTAATAAAAGACTCCGTTCCGACGACGCTTACACACCCGATGCTAAAGCGGGCATGCGTCCGGACATGCCATCAATCGTTTATTCAAACATTCTTAAAGAGATATTTCCAGATACTCCTGTTGTACTTGGCGGAATAGAAGCTTCGCTTAGACGACTATCTCATTATGACTATTGGCAAGATAAACTTCGTCCGGGCATATTGGCTGAGTCTAAAGCCGATATGCTTGTATATGGCATGGGAGAGAAACCTCTTAGAGAATTAGTCAGAAGACTTAAATCTGGTGAAGATTTTTATAGTATTAAAGATCTTAATCAGACGGTAGTAAGAGAATCTATAGACAAGCTGCCTACTGACAAGGAGAGTAAAGATGATATATTATTGTCATCAATGTCTGAATGCTTAAAAGACAAGACTAAACAGTCAAAAAACTTCAGACACATAGAAGAAGAATCAAATAAATATTCAGCCGCTACATTATGGCAGGTGACTGGAGATTATGTAATGAAAGTAAATCCTCCTTTTGCTCAGATGACCGAGGCTGAAATCGACGCTTCATTTGATTTACCATATACAAGACTTCCTCACCCTAAATACAAAGACAAAAGAATACCGGCCTACGACATGATAAAATTCTCTGTAAATATGCACAGAGGATGCTTCGGTGGATGCGCGTTTTGTACTATTTCGGCCCATCAGGGTAAATTTATAGCTTCAAGATCTAAAGAATCTATCATAAAAGAGGTAAAAGAGATTGTCAAACTTCCGGGGTTCAAAGGATATTTGAGCGATCTTGGAGGTCCTTCTGCCAATATGTATAAAATGGGAGGAATAGATAAAGAGATATGCAAGAAGTGTAAAAAACCTTCATGTATACACCCTGTCGTATGTCCTAATCTGAACACTAATCATGCCCCTCTTCTTGATGTATATAAAGATGTAGACGCTTTGCCGGAAATAAAGAAATCTTTTATAGGAAGCGGAGTCAGATATGACCTTTTACTTCATAAAACGAAGAATGAAAAGATCAATAAAATCAATCAAAAATATACAGAAGAGCTTATCATCAATCATGTCTCAGGCAGACTAAAAGTAGCACCGGAACACACTTCCGATAAAACTCTTTATGTCATGAGAAAACCCTCGTTTACTCAGTTTGAAGAATTCAAGCGTATCTTTGACCGAATCAATCGCGAAGAGGGATTAAAACAGCAGTTGATACCATATTTCATATCAAGTCACCCCGGCAGTACATTGGAAGATATGGCCGAACTTGCAGCAGCTACTAAGAAACTTGATTTCAAACTTGAGCAGGTACAAGACTTTACGCCTACACCTATGACGGTTGCCACAGAGATTTATTACACTGGTGTGCACCCTTATACACTTGAGAAAACGTTCGTAGCGCGCACAAAAGAGGAAAAACTCGCGCAAAGACAATTCTTTTTCTGGTACCAGCCCGAATCGAGATTTGATATACAAAAGGCGTTGAAGAAAATAAACAGAGAGGATATATTTAAAAAATTATATACTTCCAATTCAGATTTCAGACCGGGCAAAACGGAACGTTCGCGAGTGGAGGAAAGAAATAAAAAGAAAGAGCCGGCAGGAAATAAAAAGATCAGGCACAATAAAAGATAATATATTTAATTCATCACATAAAATAGCGGGAAGAGAAAGCTTATGAACAAATTATGTACTATTATGGCAGCTTCTACATTAGCACTTGCCTCTTGCAACCAATCCGATAAGAATATAAATCCAACAGAGGATATTATCGGTAAAAGCAATATTGAGGTTAAAGACGGAATCATGACAGCCGAGGTGCTTCAGAGCTTCGGTAGAATGACAGATCCACAGGTCTCTCCTGATGGAAAAAAAATTCTATATGGAGTAACTTATATTGATATTCCACAAAACAAAAGCAACAGAGAGCTTTTCGTAATCAATACAGACGGCACTGACAATACTCAGATAACCAAAACACCGAAGGGTGAAAATAACGCCGTGTGGATTGAAGGTGGCAAAAAAATCGCGTTTATATCGTCAGAATCAGGGTCACCTCAGTTATGGACGATGAATGCAGACGGTACAGGAAGAAAAAAAATCAGCGACTATACAGACGGAATTAATGGGTTTGTAATCTCGCCGGATGAAAAAAAGGTACTTTTCTTTACAGATATTAAAGCTAAAGAAACTACTGTCGACATATATCCTGACCTTCCGAAGGCTACAGGTACGTTGCATGACGATGTTATGTATAAACATTGGGATGAATGGGTAACTACAACGCCTCATCCTTACATTGCGGAATTCAATGGTAAAACAATATCAAACATTGTTGATATTATGCCGGGAGAATTATACGAAACTCCGATGAAACCGTTTGGCGGACCTGAAAGTTTCGCATGGGCGCCGGACAGCAAATCTCTTGTTTACGTATCCCGAAAAAAACATGGACTTGAATATTCTAAATCCACCAATTCAGACCTATATCTATATAATATAGAAGATAAGAGCACTAAGAATCTTACTGAAGGCATGATGGGTTATGATACCAATCCTGTATTTTCTCACGACGGGAACAAGCTTGCCTGGAACAGCATGGAAAGAGACGGTTATGAATCTGACAAAAACAGACTTTTCGTATTGGATATGAAAACCGGCAAAAAAGAGGATCTTACTGCTGATTATGACAACAACGCTGATGGATTCGCTTGGGCTAAGGATGATAAATCTATCTACTTCCTTTCCGTAGAACATGCTACAGAGCAGCTATACAATATTAACACGGAAACAAAAGAGATTAGAAAAATCACAGACGGCATCTTTGATTATGCATCTGTAGCTCTTGCCGGAGACAATATTATTGCTCTTCGCCATTCGATGTCTATGCCTAACGAACTTTTCTCTGTAAATATCGCTACAGGAGAAGCAAAGCAGCTAACTAACGAAAATACACATATACTCAGCCAGCTGACTTTAGGACAGGTTGAAAAAAGATGGATTAAAACAACAGACGGCAAGGATATGCTTACATGGGTAATGCTTCCTGCTAACTTTGATCCTGACAAAAAATATCCGGCACTACTTTATTGCCAGGGTGGCCCGCAGAGCGCCGTGAGTCAGTTCTGGTCTTACAGATGGAATGTACAGATGATGGCGGCTAACGGATATGTTGTGGTTCTTCCTAACCGCAGGGGTGTACCAGGATTTGGGCAGGAGTGGAACGAGCAGATTAGCGGTGACTACGGTGGTCAGAACATGAAGGACTATCTAAGTGCAATCGACGCAGTAAAACAAGAGCCTTACGTTGATGAAAACAGACTTGGTGCAATCGGCGCAAGTTATGGAGGTTTTTCCGTTTACTGGCTTGCCGGAAATCACGATAAGAGATTTAAAACTTTCATAGCTCATGCCGGAATATTCAACCTTGAGGCTCAGTATCTGGAAACAGAGGAGCTTTGGTTTGCTAATTTTGATATGGGAGGACCGACATGGGATAAATCAAACAAAGTTGCACAGAACACTTATGCTAACTCTCCTCATAAGTTTGTAGACAAATGGGATACTCCCCTACTTGTAATACATGGAGAGAAAGATTTCCGCATATTGGCTTCGCAGGGCATGATGGCGTTCAACGCTGCTAAAATAAAAGGTCTACCGGCTCAGATGCTTGTCTTTCCGGATGAAAACCATTGGATTATGCAGCCTCAGAATAGCGTGCTTTGGCAACGTACATTCTTCAATTGGCTTGACAAATGGCTTAAATAAGAAATAATAGATAGAATTTATATCTACACTATTGACAAAAAAAGGCTGTCTAACAATAAAATGTTTAGACGGCCTTTTTTGTGTTATTACTC
>CAMTOT010000088.1 GCA_947074165.1 uncultured Bacteroidales bacterium | reverse complement strand
GAGATAATGAGCGGTGACTGGAGTTCAGACGTGTGCTCTTCCGATCTTCTTATACCGGATGCCGTTAGTTTTTTATACGACAATATAGCGTCATTTATACCGATTGACAGTTATGATAAAATAGAAGCTCTGCTTAGTGATAGCGCTGTTGAGGAGCAGATGAAAAAAAATAAGGAACTGCTTGTATCTGCCGCCGGGACACAGATGTCAGATCTTGTTCGTACAGATCCGGTCGGAATACGAAATATATTTTTACCGCAGGCGCAATTAGCACAAGGTATGTCCGGCTCAGATTATAAAATATATGATTATCATTTTTATTCTTCCGACACGACAGTAAATATCGCTTTTGTATCGCCGGCGTTTAAATCTTTTGATTCTAAAAGCGGAATCCGTCTTATCGAACTTATCGAGGAGCAGATACGTAAATATCGTATAGAATATCCGGATATGGAGATTCTGTATCATGGTGCTCCGGCACAAAGTGTGTTTAACTCGCGACAGATAAAAAAAGACCTTGCATTGACATTGTCTGTTTCGATGCTTATTATATGTATTATAATAGGCATATGTTTTAAAAACCGCTCTACTCTTATAATGCTTGTCGCACCGGTGCTTTACGGAGCATTGTTTGCGCTTGCAGTTATTTATATAATAAAGGGTAGTATGTCGCTTATGGCGCTTGGTATAGGAGCTATAGTGCTTGGGGTGGCTCTAAGTTATTGTTTGCATGTGCTTACTCATTATAAATATGTAAGCGATCCTGAAGAAGTGCTTAAAGATCAGACATTGCCCGTGATACTTGGATCGCTGACTACGATAGGATCATTTATGGGACTAATGTTTACACAGTCTGATTTGCTTAAAGATTTTGGATTGTTTGCCTCGCTGGCCCTTGTTGGTACTACAGTTTTTTCATTGATATTTCTGCCTCATTTCTTTTCGCCTGAGCGAAACAGACGCTCGGCAGGGGCGTTTAGGTTATTTGAGAAGATAAATTCATATCCCTTTGAGAAGAATAAAATTATTATTGGCTTTATAATGATTTTCTCTGTGATATGTTTTTCCCTGAGCAATAGAGTATCATTTGATTCAGATCTTAAAAATATCGGTTATAATGACGCTGAAGTGATGCGTTCGCAACAACGTCTTGTCGCAAAACTCTCTGATGGGTATTCTTCTACTTATTATGCCGCTACTGCGCAGTCGCTAGATTCCGCTATAGTTAATGCACAGGGGCTTACTCTGAAACTAGATTCTATGCGTGAAGCCGGACTTATAAAAAGTTACGCGCCGGTAGCTAAATTACTTTCCACCACACAAGATCAGTTAAGCAGAATTGAGCATTGGTATAATTATTGGGATGAGAATAAAAAAGCCGAAATAAAAGAGAAACTTGAGAAAGCAGGTGCTTTGTATGGTTTTAAAGCTGTCACGTTTAAGCCATTTACAGATCTTCTTGATACAGAGTATGAACCTGTTGATATTGTGAGCGCGGGTATAATACCAGATGGTATTTTGTCGAATATTGTAGAAAAGACAGATGGCGGATATATGATTTTTATCCCCGTTAAGATAAGAAAAGAAGATCAGGTAAAGGCAGGAGATGTTGTAGCGGCTACACAACATTGCGTTGTAGTTGATCCGTTTTATTATACGGGAGATATGGTGAGGCTTATAAATGAAGACTTCAACGTTACTCTCGGTATCTCATCTTTGTTTGTTTTCATTGTACTTCTTTTGTCATTTAAAAGTCTGATTTTATCAGTTATCGCTTTTATTCCTATATCATTAAGCTGGTATATTGTGCTTGGGGTGATGGCTATGTTTGGTCTTGAATTTAATCTTATAAATATTGTGATATCAGCGTTTATCTTCGGTATAGGCGTTGACTACAGCATATTCGTAATGGATGGTCTTTTATCAGGCTTCAGATATAAGAGGGATCTGATTGTATATCATAAAACTGCTATATTATTTTCTGCTATCGTGCTTATTGTTGGGGTTGCTTCGCTTGTATTCGCGACTCATCCTGCAATAGCGTCTGTAGGTTTATCGACGCTTATTGGCATGAGTTCTGCCGTAATACTATCATATACAATTCAGCCGTTTTTGTTTAATTTATTTATTAAAAACAGAATAGAAAAGGGGCTTAGACCGCTGTCTCTTTATAATATTATTCATTCAGAAAAATTTCTTGCCAACAATGCTCAATCGCCGCGTCAAAAGCTTATTTATAATTATGAGTATAAGGGATTTGCCGTAGAGTCAGGCTTGAGGTCCCTTATGGCAGGTGATAAAAAGTTAGAGAAATTAAATGCATATATAGCGGATTCAAAAAGGATAATTGACTGGGGTGCCGGATATGGATACATATCGTATTGGTGTCTGCTGAATAACCATAATAGTGAAATACTTGCGGTAGAGGATGATTCGGATAAAGTTGTAATAGCAAAAAATTGTCATTTGAATAATAGCAGACTTCTTTTTGAGGATAGTTCGGATAAGAATTCCTATGGCTATGACACATTGATATTAAACAATAGTTTGCCGCAAAATATCGCTACGTTTAATATAATCATGTTTGAAGCCAATACGCTTATTGTTAATACGAAACTTGAAGCGAATTGTATCGATCATATAACCAGACACCGTTTTGAGAAGGTAGACTCGGATAAGGTATTTGCTTATTATAAGAAAATGTGATAGCATGAAACGATATGATTGTATAATAATAGGAAGCGGACTTGGCGGACTTCAGTGCGCTTATATTCTGGCACGTAGTGGACGTAAGGTATGTGTGCTGGAACAAGGTGAACAAATCGGAGGAGCCCTACAGACTTTCAGACGAGGTAAATCTGTGTTTGATACAGGTTTTCATTATGTGGGTGGTCTTGATCACGGACAGCCATTGAATAAGTTGTTTGATTATTTTGATTTGCTTGATTTGCCATGGCATAGACTTGATGATAACTGCTTTGATGAGATAATAATAGATGGGAAGAGTTATAAGTACGCTATGGGTTATGACAATTTCGCAAAAGTTATATCGTCATACTTCCCTCATCATAGTGAAAAATTACACATATACACGGAGTTTCTTAAAGAGGTAAATGAAAATATATTTACATCGCTGCAAAGAGAAGATAGCTCTGAATTGTATGAATCAAAGCTTTTTACGTGCTCTGCATATGATTATCTCAATGAGCTTTTTGATGGTGACCCGGAGATAATAAACGTTTTATCGGGAGCGTCTCTGAAATTTGAAGCTGACATAAAGACTCTGCCTCTTTATGTATTTGCTCAGATTAACTCTTCGTATATAAGCAGTTCGTGGAGACTTAAAGGCGGGGGCATGAAAATAGCTCTTAAACTTGCAGAATCTGTAAAACTGATGGGAGGGGAGATAATTACAAATGCTGAAGTGACTGAGATTGCAGAAGGTGATAAAGGTGTAGAATACGTGAAGGTAAACACCGGTGAAAAATATTACGCTGACAATTTTATATCGGATATCCATCCGGCAGCAACACTCAGTCTGATAAATGAAAGTCGATATATAAGAAAAATATATCGAAAGAGAATTACATCACTTGAAAACTCATTTGGGATGTTTACTGCTAATATTAGATTGAAAAAGGATATGCTTAAATATCGTAATAATAATATTTACATATATAGTAATATTCCAGTATGGCAGATTAACGATTCACTTGAGAGGAATGAGATAAACGGTGTTTTGATAAGTTACTCTTTAGATGATTCTGATAATGGATTTGCTTCCGCTATAGATATTCTTACACCGGTTAGGTGTAATGATTTTGAATCGTGGAAAGAAAGCAAGGTTATGAGAAGAGGGGCAGATTACGAGACTTATAAACGGGAAATGGCAGATATGATGATAGATTTCGTTGGGAGATATATGCCGGAATTAAAGACTTGTGTAGACAAAGTTTATACAAGTACGCCTCTTACATACCGAGACTATACATCAACTTATATGGGTAGTGCCTATGGTATAAAAAAAGACTGTAATAACCTTATGCAAACTATGCTTACGCCTCGTACACCGATACCTAATCTCTTTATGACAGGTCAGAATCTTAATTTGCATGGAATACTTGGTGTATCGATGACATCGGTTGTGACGTGTAAGAGCATGGGCATAGATATAAATTTAAAATAACATAAAAAGAAATATTTAGATTATGAAATACGCGTTGGTAACAGGCGGAAGCCGCGGTATAGGTAAAGCGGTTTGTGTAAAACTTGCTTCTATGGGGTATAATGTAGTTGTGAATTATGTGTCTAATGAAGAAGAAGCACAAAAAACAGCCGCATTGGTGCGTGAATATGGTGTTGAGGCGGAGTTACTTCGTTTTAACGTAGCTGATTATGATGAGACTATAGCCGCGCTTGAAAAATGGCAGGCTGAGCATAATGGAGAATATATAGAAGTACTTGTCAATAACGCAGGCATATGTAAAGATAACCTTATGATGTGGATGGAGCGTGAGGACTGGCGCAAGGTTATTGAAATAAGTCTTGATGGTTTTTATAATGTAACACAACCGTTACTTAAACCTATGCTTGTTAAGAAATTCGGGCGCATTATCAATATGGTATCTTTGTCAGGACTAAAAGGTATAGCAGGACAGGTTAATTATTCTGCCGCTAAAGGAGGTGTGATAGCAGCTACAAAGGCGCTTGCTCAGGAGGTGGCACGCAAGAATGTAACGGTAAATGCGGTAGCTCCCGGCTTTATTAAAACAGATATGGTTGCAGGTCTTGATGAGTCTGAGTTGAAAAAGACTATACCGGCAAATCGATTCGGTACAGCCGAGGAGGTTGCAAACCTTGTTGGATTTCTGGCATCAAAAGATTCTTCTTATATTACCGGTGAGATTATATCTATAAATGGGGGACTTTATTCATAAAAGTATCATGTTATGAGAAAATTACTATTTATTATATTAACCGTTATACCGACATTACTGGTAGCTCAAAAAGCTCCTTCTTCAGAACTTCTTGATAAAATAATGTCGGAAAATAAGAGGATAAAATCGATAGAGTGTCCTTTTACTCATACGAAATATCTCCCTTTTATGTCGGAAAATATTATATCAAAGGGGATGTTTTATTATGATATAAACGGAAAGGTATGTATGGATTATATAGAGCCGGCAGGTGATTTATTATTAATAAACGGCGATTTATTTAAGATGGTGGCAAACGGAAAAGAACGTAAAATGAATGCTCAGTCAAAATCAAAGGCAGGGGAGCTGAGCAATCTTCTTTTCGCGTGTTTTCAGGGGAATCTGAGTGGTCTCAACGATTGTAAGATAACCTATGAGGAAACTGCCGATCTGTATATAATGACGGTAGTTATGCTGAAAAAAAGCAAGATGCTTCCTGAAATTTTGGTTCTGGAGTATAATAAAAAAGATTATTCTATTGAGCGTATGAAAATGGAAGAGGATGATGGTTCATTTTCTCTTTATGAATTGAAAGGTAAAAAGATAAACACTGATATCACAAAAGATAAATTTGGTGAGTAATTGAGAGAATCTCCCCTGTCTGCTATTTTATATATAGTCAGTCAGGGGAGATTCTTTATTAATTTAGATGCATTATCTGATGTATATGTGACATAATCTATTGAAAAAAGTTGCAAAGAAGATGAGGTAAGAATTAATAATCCTGATTTTTTTTGTACATTAGGTTTTCTTAACCTGTAAATTAATATTTAAGGGAGGATGTAAATGATAGATATTGTGATCCAGGACTGGGTGTATAATTTATTGTTGTTAATTTATGTCGTTACGATTATCGGAACTATAATAGTTGTAGTTTCTGAGAATCGTAATCCTTTGAAATCTATAGCCTGGATAGTTGTTCTTGTTTTCTTTCCGGCAGTAGGGCTTGTTTCTTATTTCTTCTTTGGCCGTGATTTTCGCAGGCAGAGGATGATCTCTAAAAAGAGTCTTAAAAAAATAACCAAATATGCAGAGCACGTCACCCCGGATCTTAATAATATGCCTGTCGGTACTGCTCAGGAGATACAACTTCTGTATAACCTGACTCAAACTAAACTATATAAAAAAAACAGTATACATATATTTACTTTCGGGAAGCTGTTTTTTGATGATCTGATAGAGAAAATATCACAAGCTAAGCACTTTATACACATTCAGTTTTATATTATTCAGGATGATGAACTTGGTAGTATATTTAAAGACCTGTTAATAAAAAAAGCTTCTGAGGGAGTTGAGGTTCGTGTCATATATGATGATGTGGGATCATGGCGTTCAAAAAACAGTTTCTTTAATGAAATGAAGAGTCATGGTGTGCAGATAAGCGCGTTTCTTGAGGTAAAGTTCGCGGCTTTGGCTAATAAAATCAATTATCGCAATCACCGAAAAATGGTTATAATAGATGGTGTTTATGGTTATATAGGAGGCATGAATATCGCTAATCGTTATCTTAATGGGCTCGAAACCGGAGTTTGGAGAGATACTCATATTCGTATAGAGGGATGCGGTGTGAAAGGAATACAAACATCATTTTCAATAGACTGGTATTTTCAGCAAAGAGAGTTATTGTGGGATTCAAAATATTTCCCGTCTATTATGGCTGATGATGATGTAGACTTACAAATAATAACAAGTGGTCCGATAGGAGAGTGGAGGCAGATTCATCTCGCGGTATTTAAGGCAATATCAAACGCTAAGAGATATGTTTATATTCAGACTCCATATTTTCTTCCTACTGAAAGTCTTATGACTGCTATGCAGACAGCTGCTTTGTCAAATGTAGATGTAAGAATAATGATACCTGAGAGATCCGATTCAAAAATAGTGCATATAGGTACATTGTCATATATTCAGTCTGTCCTTGACGCTGGGGTAAAGGTTTATATGTATAAACCAGGCTTTCTTCATGCCAAGATGATTGTTATAGATGATGAAATGTGTAGTGTCGGCTCTACGAATATGGACTTCCGAAGTTTTGAGCATAACTTTGAAGCTAATGCTTTTATTTATAGTGAAAAAGTGACGAAGGAAATGAAAAAAATCTTTCTTTATGACCAAAAAGACTGTAAACGAGTGATAAAAAGAACGTGGAGAAACAGGCCGATAAAACAAAAATTTATGGAGTCTATAATCAGGCTTCTTAGCCCGCTGTTGTAGATTGAGTATTATATTTTTCAATCATTAGCGGGCAGTCATGCTTTAATTATTATTTTTCAATATCTTTTATTTCTTTTCGCACTACGCAGGGATTACCATGCGCAACGAATCCGGCGGGAATATCTTTGTTTACTACGCTGCCGGCTCCGATTATTGCTCCGTCACCTATATTCACCCCTGGTAAAATTACGACATTACCTCCGATCCAGACGTTATTACCTATATTAACCGGCATTACTTTCATTATGCCTATGTTTCTTTCCTCATGGTTATGATGGTGAATAACAGTGTATATACTTACATTAGGACCTATAAAAACATTATCGCCGAAAGTAACGGTAGCTTCATCAAGTATGGTGAAGTTGAAATTGGCGAAGAAATTTTCTCCTGTAATGATATTTCCGAAATCGCATCTGAAAGGTGAGTGTATAAGCACCTTATCTCCCGTCTTTATGAATAGAGACTTAAGGATATCACTTCGCTCTTTAGTCATTGATCTGCGCATGTTGTTGTAGTCGTACAGGACGTCGGATACACGAGTCAACTCCGCAGCAATCTCATCGCTGTAACCATTGAACCATTCCCCTGTTTCAGGCAATTTCATCATATCTGTTTATTGTTTTAAAGTGAAGAAACTGAAGTTTACGCTACCGTATGTACGAAGTTCGTCAAACTCAGGCATGTCAGAAAAATCATTTTTAGAAGAGTGTTCAAGAACAAATAATCCATCCTCTTTCAGAATTCCTGCTTTAAAGATCATTTCAGGTATATCAGCCAGATTTGGTAAATCATAAGGGGGATCGGCAAAAATGAAATCAAACTTCTCTTTTGATGAAGCTATAAATTTAAACACATCACCTTTTATTGCTATCAGGTCATCAGTCTTTAGTTCCTCTGCCACTTTTCTTATGAAACCATACTGTATGCCGTGTTTCTCTACACTTATAATCGGATTCGCACCTCTTGAAAGTAGCTCAAAAGATATCGCCCCCGTTCCGGCGAAAAGATCAAGAGACTTTAAGTCTTCAAAATCAATCAGGTTATTAAGAACATTAAAAAGATTCTCACGGGCAAAATCCGTAGTTGGTCTTGCTTTAATATTTTTAGGGACATCAAAACGACGTCTTTTGTATTTACCGCCTATAATTCGCATAAGGGAAGAGCTATTAAATCGAAAGGAGCATTGATACTCGCTTTACCAAGTTTAAACACCTGAGCCGGGAAAACAACCGGTTCAATATTAGTTAAATAATCCGAAACAATCTCATTAAGAGCCTGAGTTTGTTCGTTTACACCAGTAAGTTGAAGTATATCCAGTATATTATTGTAACCGATATTTTTCCAGCAACTTAAAAGATAAAATGCCGCATCATTAATATCGCTGAATTCAAATCCATTTGAGAATATAAGTTTTCCTCTTTTATGGCATATTATATCCAGTTTGTTATCTCTGATTTGACACATCATCTTAGCATTGTTTCCGAGTCTGCTTTTTGGTGCGAAATATTCATTAAGAATTGAATGAGAATGCAAGAATTTTGGTCCTGCAAATGTACGCATGAGAAAATTATGCAGATCCTTATCGACGCCAAATACTATTTGTGTAGATGTCTGTATAAGTGTATTATTTAGAATTTTCTCATTTTCAGATTCAATATTAAATCTGTAAAATTTCTTCAGAGTTTCTTCATCTTCAGCAAACTCTTGAGGAACTAATGTAAACCGGTTTCCCGCAATAATAATATTAACATCCTTATAAGGCTGTAGAAAAATATCATCATTCAGAATTATGTTCTCAAGTGACTGAAGATATGAAGCTCCCGAGTGAAAACTATAGTCTTTATATTCATAGCTGTTCTCACTCAATATATCGTAACGGGAAAAAGAAAATCCATTCGACCGAAGCCGAATGGATAATGTATATAGTCTCGTATTGATATCAATATTTGAAACTTCAGAGTTTTCTGTCATAAAAAGATTATTCCCAGTTACCCGCGTTATTGTTCGGCTCAACGATAGATCCAACCTGTAGACCCGGATATTTGTCAATCTTAACAGCTTTGTCTGTAATATTGATGATCTCCTGTTTGTCAAGTCCGTTTAGATATACTTTATATGGAGTTTTTGCTTCGAACAATCTCATTACATAACCAGATGCATTAAGCAATTCGCCTGTAGCCATTTCGAAAGTAGAAGTACCGCTAGTGAAAGGAACAAAACGAAGAGAATCTGCGTTGAACCCTTTTGGATAGATTGTATCGATAACGTTTACAAAGATAGTATCACGACGGAAGTTTGTAAGACCGTTAAGTTCGATATCTTTCTGTTTTCCTTTATTTATAATTTCCATAGCACGTTTCTCTGTAAGACCAGCTTCAAGCTGAACATCAGTAAGAGATCCTACTTTCAATACAAATGGAATTTTTTCATTTTTCACGAAATCGATCAGTGAATCAAAATTAGCAGTATATGTACCTTTAAGGTTACGGTATTCAATCTGTGCTTTACGAATATCGATTAGGCGCGAGATTGTTGCTTTATCTCTGATTGATTTTTCCTTATCGAAGCGGATTGGACCCATGATGCTCTCGTAATTCATGTATACAAGAAGACATACAGCCGCTACCAAAAGGATTCTGAATAAAGTGTTCATAGCAATATTATTATTTTTTTAGTTTAGATCGGAAGAGCGTCGTGTAGGGAAAGAGTGTACGTCCTGGTTTAGAT
>CAMTOT010000087.1 GCA_947074165.1 uncultured Bacteroidales bacterium | reverse complement strand
AATAGGTGATATATAAACAGATTGCATGATGAAATTTTTATGTTAAAAAATGTACTCTGTGTTTATGTGTGGCAATAACATCAAGTTTTTTTAAAAAAAATCAGTCAGGCCGGCTATGATAAACAACAAACTTTCTATATTTTTTTAGCATCTGTGGACTCAGATGAAGTAGCCGGCCTGTTTCTGATAGTGTTTTTATAATGAACAAAGCGAAGATCCGTTATCTTCTTCGTTGTTTTCTATATACGATTTCAAGCTCATTACGCTTATCTCATTGTTTTTCGAAGGTTCGTCATCCGTATCTTCTTCTTTTATTATCTTGGAGCTTATTACCCCTGTCAACATAGCTCCGTTGACGTTAAGCGCTGTGCGGCTCATGTCAATAAGTGGCTCTACGGAAATAAGTAGTCCTGCGAGAGCAACGGGGAAATTCATATTAGATAATACTATTAAAGCAGCAACTGTAGCACCTCCACCGACACCTGCGGCTCCAAAAGAGCTGACAGCTACTATTACGACCAGTTCAATAATAAATGAAATGCTTGTAGGGTCGACTCCCATTGTAGGAGCTATCATTACGGCAAGCATTGCCGGATATATAGCCGCGCACCCGTTTTGACCTATCGTTGTGCCAAGAGAGGCGGAAAGGTTTGCGATGCCCTTAGGAACATTTAATTTTGATATCTGAGTTTCAGTATTTAAAGGTAGTGTGGCTGCGCTGCTTCTTGACGAAAACGCGAACATGAGTACAGGAAACACCT
Source organism: uncultured Bacteroidales bacterium (assembly GCA_947074165.1). GTDB lineage: Bacteria > Bacteroidota > Bacteroidia > Bacteroidales > JAUNSR01 > JAUNSR01. The sequence continues at coordinate 9,185 of CAMTOT010000087.1, read as the reverse complement.
GTTTGATGTATTTTATCGGGTTAATACCCGATAAAATCAAAATAATCAGATGTATAGCAAACATAATGGCAATAGCAGTGTATGATGCTATTATGAATGTGCCAAGTTGAGCAATTTTCTCTATTGAACTTGTAGATGCTATTTTGAACATCATTGCCATTACTCCGTATGGTGTAAGTCGCAGGATGTATTTTACCAGTTCCATTATAACTGCATCTGCGGTTTTTATTCCGTTTTTGAACGATTCAAATGCATTAGGACGGCTTTTCTTTAGTTCGAGTGCCGATATCCCAAGTATAGCTGAGAATATTACTACAGCAATTGTAGATGTGCTTCTTGCCCCTGTGAAGTCAAGAAATATATTCTTAGGAATAAACTCAAGTATTTTTTTTGCGTAACTGCTGTTGTTTAATATTGCATTTGTGCTTTCGAGTTGAGCGCCACGCGCTATCTCAGCTTCTCCCGCATAAAAGCCGTCGGCTGAAAGAGAGAACGCATTGGCTGTAGCTATGCCCGTCAGTGTAGCTATGACAGCGGTTCCGATAAGAATAGATAATATAATAAATATCTTCTTTCCGAAATTTGTGCCCTGATTGTTTTGTTTTATAATGGCTCCTGTTATTGATATGAACACCAATGGTATTACGGCAACCTGTAAAAGAGAAGAATATCCTGAGCCGATTATGTCAGTCCAGTCAGTGATCTGTAATGCCTGCTCAGGGGAGACTGTGAATTGTACAAATGCTCCGGCTATAAGTCCTAACGCCATTCCTGACAGGACCTGACGTGAGAATGAGATCCCACGTTTTTTCATTTTCCATAAAACAAGCAATCCGCCTGCAAACAGAAATCCCGATATAGTTTGTATGATGTATTGATACGGCATATTATTTTGTGGTTTGTACAAATGAAGTTGTACTGATTTTTATTATACTGCACAAAGTTAGGTGCTTTGTCTTTTGCCGTAAATAGCATAATGATGGTATATAATAAATAAAGGTGTATGCCAGATCTGACATACACCTTTTATTTGTATTTGATGATAAAATTATTACTTTAATCTTCTTACCATATCATGCATTTTGATTGCGGCTACTGCGCACTCGTCACCCTTGTTGCCAAGAGAACCGCCGGCGCGTATTTCTGCCTGTTCCATTGTATCTGTGGTAAGTACACCGAAAATAAACGGAATGTCAAATTCAGTGTTAAGTATAGTCATGCCCTGAGTAACACCCTGACAAACATAATCGAAATGAGGAGTATCTCCTCTTACTACACATCCCAAAGTGATAACAGCGTCAGGTCTTTTCATTATAGCCATCTGGCGTGCTCCGAATGTTAATTCAAAAGTACCGGGTACATAAGAAACATATATATTTTCCTGTTTAACACCATTTTTTACAAGAGTTTCTACTGCGCCGTCAAGAAGAGGTGTAGTAATATTTTCATTCCATTCCGCTGCGATTATACCAACGCTCATATCAGATGCGTCAGGCATTTTATTGGGATCGTAATCAGAAAGATTGTGATAAGCTGTAGCCATTATTTTGAGTATTAAATTATTTACAGACCGCAAATTTAATTAATAAACCTGATAAAAAATAATCTTAATGGCATATGCATAAAAAAGGAGGTGTCTTTTTATATAAGACACCTCCTTTTACAATTCTATTTTATAAAAAAATCAATTATTCGATTTTGCTCTGTCAATATATTTTTCAATATCACGACCCTCTGCTGAGTTTGGATATTTATCTTTAATTGTCTGATATGCTTTTACCGCGCCTTTGTAGTCGTTGATAGACTCATAAGCAATACCTGCTTTCTTAAGGTAGATAGGAGCGATAAGGTCGTTGCTACCTTTGTTTGCTGCTTTTTCAAAATAAGATATGCCCTCTTTTGTATTTCCCATATTAACGTAAGCATCACCTATAGCGCCGATAATAGCCGGAGAGATAAGCATGTCGTTTGCAGAGAATGACTTAAGGTGGTTGATAGCTTTTTCATATTCACCTTTTTGCATATAAGAAAGACCCGCGTAAGCTTTTGCAAGATTACCCGCTTTAGTAGATCCGTATTGATCAATGATAGCTTCGAATCCGATGAAATCGCCACCATTACCGCTAAGAGCTACGTCGTAGTTGTCATCCTGGAAATAGTATTCACCTTTGAAAAGTTCATCTTGTGCTTTAGCTTCTTTCGGAATAAAATAATAGCTGCGAAGAGCGAAAATTCCCGAAACTACAAGGATTGCCGCGACAACCGCGAATAGAATTTGTTTCTGATATTTCTCAATCACTTGTTCTGTTTTTGACAAAGCTTCGTTTACTTCGTCAAGTGCGTCAACCGGTTTTTGTAATTCTGACATATTATTATATTTTAAACTTTTTTCAAATGGTTAGCAGAAATATAAAGCCATAATATTTATCGCTTAACAACCATTTAATTGGCATAAAGGTAGAAATAAGGCTTTTACTTCGATTGGCAAAAGTAATTTATTTATTTAATAAATGAAATTTGTTTGACCTTTTTTTGATATGATATGTTATATTTGTAGGTAGATAACTTCGGTTGCGTATTACAAATAATACATGCTGCAGCATATCAGGAGTTGTTTATTACACTATATAATAATATGATTTTAGAACGTTTATCTATCGTAAACTTTAAAAATATATCTCAGGCAGATTTGTCTTTTTCTCCGAATATTAATTGTTTTCTTGGCAATAACGGTATGGGGAAGACGAATCTGCTTGACGCTGTTTATTATCTTTCGTTTTGTAAGAGTTTTATAAATAATGTGGATTCTCAGAATATAAAGCATGAAGAGGATTTTTTTATGATTCAGGGTCATTATATGGACGGGGATAAGCCTGAGGATATATATTGTGGCATGAAACGTCGCTCTAAAAAACAGTTTAAGAGAAATAAGAAGGAATATGACCGCTTGTCTGACCATATCGGCTTTGTACCTCTTGTGATGGTTTCTCCTTTTGATTCCGAACTTATATCAGGAGGTAGTGAAGAGAGACGTAAGTTTATGGATGTCGTAATTTCTCAGTTTGACAAACAGTATCTTGACGCGTTGATAAAATATAATAATGCACTTCAGCAGCGTAATGCGCTTTTAAAGCAGGAGCCGCCTTGTGAAGATGATTCTTTGTATGAGGTGTGGGAGGAGCAGATGGATTATTACGGATATATGGTTTATGAGAGCCGTACTCGTTTTATTGATGGATTTCTTTCTGTATTTCAAGAGTTTTATTCTTTTATATCACAGGATAAGGAGTCGGTGTCATTGTCTTATACTTCGCATTTTCAGAAAGGAAATCTAAAGGCGCTCCTTCAGGAGGTGCGCGACAGAGACAAGATATTGGGATATACTACCAGGGGAGTGCATAAAGATGAGCTTGAGATGAATCTGGGTGAGTATCCGATAAAAAAAATTGGTTCGCAAGGGCAGAATAAAACTTATCTTATCACTCTTAAACTTGCGCAGTTTGATTTTTTGAAACGGATGGGAGCGACTACTCCGATTTTGCTTCTTGATGATATTTTTGATAAACTTGACGGATATCGTGTTGCTCAGATTATAAAGCTTGTGTCGGGCGACAGATTCGGGCAGATATTTCTGACAGATACCAATAGAGAGTATCTTGACCGCATTATAAAGGAGCTGCATAGCAGTTATTCTTTGTTTGCCGTATCTGACGGGGAGATAGCTCTTGTTGATAAAAACTGATTATTATGATAAGAAGAAATTCTCAAAGTATAGGGGAGGTGATTCAGGAGTTTATGAATAAATCAAATCTTGAATCAAAAATTTTTGAGCAAAAAATCATCCGCTTGTGGCCTGAGATAATGGGGCCTCAGATAGCAGAGATGACTACTAATATATATATTAAAAATAAAATTCTTTATGTCAGTGTGTCTTCATCTGTGCTCAGAAATGAGCTGCTTATGTGTCGAAGCACTTTGTTGAAGAGTCTTAATAAAAGAGTCGGGGCAGATGTCATCACAAACGTAATGGTGAGATAACTTGACAGGAGGTAAAAAAAGATTGATTATGGAGGAGATTGTATATCGTAACAGATTGCCTATTCAATTGCGTTTTAATGATATAGATGTTATCGGACATGTTAATAATACAGTCTATTTTAATTTCTATGACCTTGGTAAAACGGCATATTTTGAAGAGGTGAGAGGGGAACATATTGATTGGTCGTCTACTGATATAGTGGTGAGATGTATAAATGCGGAGTTTCTTGCTCCTACATTTTATAGAGATCGCATCGAAGTGGATACGGCGGTTGTTAAGATTGGTAATAAAAGTCTGCATGTGCATCAAAGAATAATTGATACTGTCAATAATGTGGTGAAAAGCACATGTACTACGGTTATGGTTGGTTTTGATGTGGCTTCAAATACATCAAAAGAGATATCTCAGACATGGAAGGACGCGATACGCGTTTATGAACAGAATCCGAATTTGTAAAAAAAAAGGAACATGGATATTAAATGAAATCCGGAGTATCTCAGCGAGCTGATTTATTCCGGATTTTATTTTTTAAAAGCAGGAATATTATATAAACAAAAGTAATGTTCTGTGGTATAGCGTAGAGTATATATTTTATCCAGCTTTCGCCAAGAATTCTGGCTGCAATTAGTCTTGTCAATACTCCGATTATTATTGCCCAGAATAATAATTGAAAATCACCACCAATAATAAATGGTACGATCCATAAAATGGAAAATAATATATATGTAACAGCCACACCTTTTCTTAGTCCAAATATATTGTATAGAAGTGATGCTATTTTTGTTATACATCTTTTCCAGCTAACGTATCCTTCGAGTTTTACTCTTTTCCATCCAAGGTAAAAAGTAACTTTGAGATTCTCGTCTTTATAGTACCTTACCAGCGATTCGCAATCGTTTTTCATTGATTTTATCTCCTCGTAAGGTTGAAAAGAGCGATAGGCGTTGCCGTCAAAAAAAAGAAAAAGATTGCCCTCTGCCTTAAAGAACGGATCTGATACGACTCTTGTTTTTTTGAATGGAAATAGTGACAGATACAGGTAGTTGAAAATAGGAAGCGTGCTCCATTCTGCAGCAGTATCAATATTGTATTCCGGCAATACCGATATCAGTGCAGCTTTAGTCTGTTTTATCTTGTCAATTAAGATTTCGATGATTCGTTTTTTTATTTCAATTTTAGAGCTAATAAACAAGAGATAGCATCCGGTTGCTTTTTCGCCGAGTTTATAGTTCATATAAGTATATCTGCTCCATCCTTTAGGTGGATTGTCAATGAGAAGAATGTTGAATCTTTTATCTGATTCAATCTGTTCTTTTATTTTTACGATAGTCTCTGTATCGTCATTAAATACACCTACTATGATTTCCAGAGCCGGATATTCCAGTTTGTGTACCATGTCAAGCAGATGGTAAAAAGAGCCGGTGTGAGAGTCCGTTCTGATTAATATGGATACTTTTGGTCTTTCCTTGATTCTGGTTACTGAAGGCAAAGTCGGACGGGATATCAGATTAGTTATTACAAAATATAATCTGATTAGTTTTATGATAAGTATTAATATGCAGATAAAAATCATTTCCGTCAGAGTGAAGCTGTTACAATAAAAAAAACATATATATCAAACTCTTTGTTCATAATATTATATCCGGCACAAGCACTGAAGTTTATTTAATGGTGGTATTAAATGCAAATAATGTTATATTTATTATCTTTGTATTAGATGATTAACTGTTTATGTAAAAGTTAGAGATAAGAAGATTTGTCATATTATGAATAATGTAAAGAAAAATATTTTTTTTGTTGCCGCCTTGATTTGTACTACAACTGTTGTCGGTCAGACTAAACCTGAACTTAAAGATATAATAACCGGTACTTACAGACCAAAATCTGTCTCTCAATTCAGATCTATGACTGACGGAGAGCATTACACAGCAAGTGATGATAAGAATAAAATGATTATTAAATATTCTTATAAGACAGGAAAACCTGTAGATACACTGTTTAATGTGAGTACTGCCAGAGAGTGTCCATTTGCTTCTTTTGATGGTTATGAACTCAGCCCTGACGAAACAAGACTTTTGATTTATACAGATCAGGAGATGGTGTACCGCCGTTCTTTTAAAGCAAAATATTATACAGTAGATACCAGAAGAAATCTTGTCAAGCCGCTTTCTGATGATAAGCAGCAGGCTGCGTTGTTTTCTCCTAACGGTCGCATGGTTGCTTTCGTGAGGGATAATAATATATATCTTAAAAAGCTTGATTATAATACTGAATCGGCTATCACTACAGACGGTAAGAAAAATGAGATAATAAACGGTGTGCCTGACTGGGTTTATGAGGAGGAGTTTTCTATGAGTGACGCTATGGCGTGGGCTCCTGATAATAGCTCGCTTGCTTATATAAAATTTAATGAAGCAGATGTAAAGGAATATCCTATGCAAATGTACAGAGGGCTTAATCCGTCATATGATGATAATACACTATATCCCGGGACGTTTTCATATAAATATCCTGTAGCGGGTGAGGTTAATTCAAAAGTAAGTGTTCACTCTTTTGATATTGATAATATGACCAACAGAAAACTGAATGTGCAGGTTGATGAACAGGATTATATACCAAGAGTGAGATTTACAACAGATCCGGAGAAACTTGCTGTTATATCATTTAACCGTTGGCAAAATGCCTCAAAACTTCATTTTGTAAACCCAAAATCAGGGGTTAGTAAGGTGATCCTTCAGGATAAAAATGACAGCTATATTAATACAGACAATATGGACCTTATTAACTTCTTTGAGGACGGATTTACATTCGCAAGCGAAAAATCAGGTTACAGACATCTGTATTTTCATAATATGAACGGGTTGCAGGTCAGACAGCTGACTAATGGCAACTGGGATGTAACTGATTTTTATGGTTATGACCCTAAGTCTAAGTCGGTTTATATCCAGGCAGCTGCTGAATCGCCTCTTGTGAGAGATGTTTATCGGGTTGACGCTAAAGGTAATATGATAAAACTCTCTCAGAAGCAGGGTACTAATAAAGCGCATTTTAGTAATAATTTTAAATACTTCCAAAACTACTATAGCAGTGCGGGCACTCCTCTTGAGGTTGAGTTGTATGACAGTAAAGGTGTAAAAGTCAGAGCTCTTGAAAATAATACCGAATTAAAGCAGAAGCTCTCAGGCATGGATATGCCTAAAAAAGAGTTTATGCAGTTTAATACGTCTCTTGGGACTCAGCTAAACGCATATATCATGAAGCCTGCGGATTTTGATCCGACAAAAAAATATCCGGTATTGATGACTCAGTACAGCGGTCCCGGTTCACAAAGTGTACTGAACAGATGGGAGATGTCATGGCTTCACTATCTTGCTTCAAACGGTTATATTGTATTTTGTGTAGACGGACGCGGAACCGGAGCCAGAGGCGCTGCTTTTGAAAGAGAGACGTACAGAAATCTGGGTATTAAAGAGTCGATAGATCAGATTGAGGGTGCTAAATATCTGAAGAGTCTGAGTTTTGTTGATCCGGCAAGGATTGCAATATGGGGATGGAGTTTTGGTGGCTATAATACGCTTATGTCTATGACCGGCAGTGATGAGTTTGCTGTTGGTATTGCTGTGGCACCGGTTACAGACTGGAGATTTTATGATACTATATATACCGAGCGATACATGAGAAGACCGCAGGATAATGATGAAGGGTATAATAAAACGTCTGCTGTCAAGAGAGCAAAAAATCTGAAAGGTAATCTTCTTATTATTACAGGTAGTGCGGATGATAATGTGCATCCTCAGAATACTTATGAATTTACGGAAGAATTGGTTCAGAATAATATTGATTTTGATATGCACGTTTATACAAATAGAAATCATTTTATAACCGGTGGAAATACACAATATCATATTTACAATAAGATGTATAATTATCTGAAAAAGAATCTTTGATAATTTTGATATGAGTGATTGTTTAAGCGGTGTATGCGGTTTAATCAATCACTCTTGTTGTTTTTAATAAATGCTTAATTGACTTTTTTATAAAAGTGATGAATAAACACATACCGAAGCCGGACTGGTTGAAAATACGTTTGGGGAATAATGAAAAATATTCTGATACCAGTCATTTGCTTAACAACAACTGTATGAATACTATATGTGTTAGCGGCAGGTGTCCCAATCAGGGAGAATGCTGGAGTAAGGGAACTGCCACATTTATGATTTGCGGAGATATATGTACACGCTCATGTCGTTTTTGTAACACTAAAACCGGGAGACCTCTTAACCCTGACTCGTCAGAACCTCAACGTTTGGCTGATACAATACGTGATTTAGGAATTCGTTATGCGGTTATTACATCTGTAGACAGGGATGACCTTGAAGATTTTGGCGCTAATCACTGGGAGGAATGTCTGAAAAATATTAAGCATGTAAACCCCGATATAAAGATCGAAGCTTTAATTCCAGACTTTAACGGAGTAACATCTTTGTTGGATATGATTATCGGTCAGTCGCCACACGTCGTGGCTCATAACATTGAGACAGTAAGGCGTCTGACACCAGAGGTCAGGAGTGTAGCAAAATATGATAAAAGCCTAAATGTAATAAGACATATTGCTGAAAGTGGCATTACTGCAAAGTCGGGCTTTATGCTTGGACTTGGAGAAACAGATGACGAAATATCCCAACTTCTTGATGATTTGTTGTCTGTCGGATGTAGTTCTGTTACAATAGGGCAGTATCTTCAGCCATCAAGGCGACATCTGCCTGTGTCGCGTTATGTCTCTCCCCAAGAGTTTGAAATATATAAAAATGAAGCTTTAAATAAAGGATTTAAAAAAGTTGTAAGTGGTGTTATGGTGCGTTCATCGTACCATGCCGACGAATAATTCAAAATAAATAAAAAGATGGAAGAAAGATCAACAAAACGGTTTAATCTTACCAATCCGGGAAAAGGGATGATTCCTTTTTTACTTTTTACAATTCTAAGTGATTTTATGGATGTTGAATACGCGGCAAGCATAGGGTTACTATCTACCGGTTTGTTATATATATATTATAAATATGTAAGAAAGCAGAATTATGTGCACTTCACTAGATCGGAAGAGCGTCGTGTAGGGAAAGAGTGTACGTCCTGGATTAGATCTCGG
>CAMTOT010000086.1 GCA_947074165.1 uncultured Bacteroidales bacterium | reverse complement strand
TAAGATTATTTTCCGGTTATATAATTTCATTATGCTATTTAACAACCGGATATGCGCAGGAAAGGGTTATAAATGATTTTATTAATACACCGGGGCTCGAATCTGCTACTGTAGGGATTTCTGTGCTGGATCTGAAGACAGGCAAAACGGTGATTAATTATAATGATAATCTGACGATGGTGCCTGCCTCAACCATTAAGATTCTGACTACTGCCACGGCGATTGATTTGATGGGGAAAGATGCATCTATCATTACCCGTGTGGGGTATACAGGTGATGTACGTGATGGCGTGCTGAATGGTAATCTTGTGATAAAAGGGTATGGAGACCCTTCTTTAGGTTCTGAGCGGTTTGGCGAAAAAGACTTTATTGAGATTATCAGGAAAAATCTGTTGTCTAATAATATCAGGTATATAAACGGGGATATTGTGGCTGATATATCATTTATGCCATCCGAACCGGCTTCTCCTGCCTGGATATGGGAGGATTTGGGTAATTATTATGCGCCGGGCATCCATTCAATCAACTATAAGGATAATACTTACAGGCTTATTCTTGATACTTCAAAGAAGAACGTTCGCCCGAAGGTGATTAAAACAGATCCTTATATTCCGGGACTGGAGATTGTTAATAATCTGCTGCCGTATAATCCGGGGTTTGACAGCGCTTTTATTTATGGGATACCTTTTGATAATAAAAGATATGTATTCGGCGCGGTGAATCAGAGTAAGAATACTTTTACAGTAAAGGGGGATATCCCCGATCCGGGTTTGTTTTTAGCATATTCGGTCTTTGATGATTTATCTAAAACCGGATTTATTGGTAAAAGCAGTAAGTATTATACCGTAAATAAAGAGATGGAGTGTAGGACTTTGTTTACTTATGAATCTCCATCGATAGGGCAGCTATGTAAGGTTATCAATAATCATAGCGATAACCTATACGCGGAGTCTTTGTTTAGATATACAGGCGCTAAAGCCGGAAATACCAGGGATGTATCTCATACGATAACGTTTGTGAAGGACTATTGGAGTAATAAAGGGCTGGATACAAAACCTTTGTTTATATATGACGGATGCGGTCTTGCTCCGTCAAATAGAATTAATCCAACATTTTACACATCGCTTTTGTTCTATATGAAGGATAATAAATCATTTGTTTTATCATTGCCGGTTGCCGGAAAGGAGGGGACTGTGAGAAACTTCCTTAAAGGAAACGGTTTTGATAATCGGTTTAGACTAAAAAGCGGCTCTATAAAACAAGTGGTTGCTTATGTAGGATATGTTTCCGCCAATCAGAACAGCGCGGACCTTAAGCAGGATTACGCTATTGCTATAATGATAAATAATCATACGTGCGGCAATGCGCAGTTGCGTAAGGCGATAGAAAAGATGATTGCCGGACTTAATTTGTAGAAATATTAAATAACTTTGTGTAAATAATCGCATATATATTATGAATCGTAAAGAACGTTTAGCAATCCTGGAATTAGAGCTTAAAGAGCTTTCCAATCTTGTTTCCGCTATGAAACAGATAGATGTTGTGCCATCAGTGCTTATTGATATGGCATGTGAGAAATCAGTCAGACTGCATGACGGGATTAAAAATATAAATGAGAGTGTGGCGGAAGCTAAAACCGCGCATGTCGGGGAGCCGTCGGTGAAGGAGGTAAAACCGGAACCGATAAAAGAACCTGTGAAAGAGCAGGTAAAGGAGCCGGTAAAAGAAACTGCTGAACCTGCGATAAAGCCTGTGAGCGAATCAGCCAAACCGGAGCAGACAAAATCTGAATCAGCCAAACCGGAATCGGATAAACAAAAAGTGAAAATCTCATTTTTTGGCTCATTCCCTTCGTTCAGACCAAAAAAACAAGCGGAGGAGGTTAAGACTGAAAGTATTATAGAGAATGAAGCCGGTGAGGATGCTCTTGAACCTGAGCAGACAGTGAAGTCTGAAAGGTCTATTTCTGACGTGCCTTCAGAGATGGATCTTGAGCAGGTTGTAAAACAGGAGGAGGAAACAAAAGTCGGTTTCCGTGAATCAGAGGATGATTCAGACTTCCAGGAAAGAGTGCTTGATTACGAAGAGTCTCAAAATGATATAAAGGACTTAGATGACGAAGCTGCTGAAATACGCAACTCATTATGTGAGTCGCTTGCTGATGATGAGTTAGATGAAGATGCGCCGTTTAGCGTTTCGCAGGAAAATGCCGAACATCCCGCAAATGCTCAAATCGAGGTTGCCGAAGTAGATAAAAAGGATTATGAGGATTATGACGACACAATATTGTCTGCGGACTCAGAAGTGAAAAATGTAAGTGAGGATTCATCCGAAGAAGAGGCTGAAAATGCAGAGAATGTGGCATCCTCTCATCAGTCTGTACAACGAGAACCTAAAGCCGAGAGTGTGGCAATGGAGCTTGATGAATCGAAAGTAGAGATTGAAAGACCATATTTTGAGAAGTTAAATCAAAGTTATTCAGATACAAATGTGTCTGTGACGGATCATGGCGATATACGTCGTCTTATGACTATAAATGACAGGTTCCTTTTCCTTCGTGAGCTATTTAAGGGGGATATCGGTATGCTTAATCATACTCTAAACATGCTAAACAGAATGAGTAGTCATACTGAAGCTGTAGCTTATATGCAGAAAGAGTTTGACTGGAAAAAAGATGCTCCAGGTGTAGAATCATTCTTTTTGATGATTGAGCGCCATTTTGACAATAAACAATACTAATAATATAATATGTCCAAATTATTTGTTGTACCTACGCCTGTAGGGAATCTTGAAGATATGACTTTTCGCGCAATCAGGGTGCTGAAGGAAGCTGATTTGATATTGGCTGAAGATACCCGTACAAGTGCCGTGTTGATGAAACATTTTGAGATACAAACACCTATGACCTCGCATCATAAATTTAATGAGCATAAAAGTGTAGAGGGTATAGTGAGAAAAATAAAAGGGGGTGAGACTGTAGCGCTTGTTTCAGACGCAGGGACACCCGCTATATCTGATCCCGGCTTTCTTGTAGTAAGGGAGTGCATAAGAGCCGGGATCGAGGTTGAGTGTCTTCCGGGAGCTACTGCTTTTGTTCCCGCGCTTGTATCATCAGGACTGCCAAATGAAAAGTTTTGTTTTGAAGGATTTCTGCCGCAGAAGAAGGGCAGGGAGAGCCGAATGAAGGAACTTGCCACTGAGCAGCGTACAATGATATTTTATGAATCTCCATTCCGACTGGTTAAGACAATTACTCAGCTTAGTGAGTTTTTCGGATCTGACAGACAGGCGGCGGTTGCCCGCGAGATTTCTAAGGTGTACGCTGAAACGGTGAGGGGTACTCTTGAGGAGCTGAAAGAGCACTTTACTAAAAAAGAGCCTAAAGGCGAGATTGTATTTATCGTAGGCGGAGCTCCGGCTGTAGAGAAAGTGAAGAGAAATAAATATAAAGATATTGAGGCAGAGTGAGTTCTGTAGTAAAATATTTGTATATATACATTATTTTTAGTATTTAATGATTAACTTTATACATTGATTGTGTGTTTTAGTAGAGGTTATTAAAAACAAAGATGTTATTTATGAAAAAAATTATTTATTTTATATCAATACTGATTACTTGTGCGTCATGTGGGAAATCTACAGAGGTGAAACGTCTTGAAGCTCAGAATGATTCGCTTAAGAATGTAAGCATACAGACAAGGACCGAGTTTGACGAACTACTTTCTACTCTTAATGTTGTAGAGGATGGGTTTAATCAGATTAAAGATGCTGAAAACTACCTTACCATACACTCAATGGCTAATACCGATATAAATAAATCGGTAAAAGAGAAGTTGATTGAGGATATGGACTTTATACAAGAGACTCTGAAAAGTAATAAAGAGAAGATTGATAAACTTCAGAAGTTATATAATAGCAGCGCGAATCAATCTAAAGAGCTTAAGAAAACGATAGACCGACTTACTGCTCAGATTGAGAGTAAAACAGCTACTATAATTGCTCTTCAGGAGGAACTTGGTAAAAAGGATCAACAAATAGCTCAGATGAGTCAGTCGATGAAGGATCTTGGAGATACATTGTCGCAGCTTAAAACGGAGAGTACGGCGCAAAAGGCTGAAATTGCCAAACAGGAGACAGAGCTAAATACGGCTTATTATGTGTTTGGTACTAAAAAAGAGCTTAAAGATCAGAATATACTTAGCGGAGGAGGTTTATTTAGTTCCACTAAAGTTCTTCAGGGAGATTTCAATAAAGGATATTTTACGAAAGTAAATATTAATGAGCTCAAAGAGATTAATCTGTTTACCGGGGCAAAACCTGAAGTTAAGACTAATATGCCAAAGGATTCTTACACGATAGAGAAGGATACTCAGGGAAATTATGTTTTATATATCACCAATGCTCAGAGGTTCTGGAGCCTATCTCGATATTTGGTTATTGTAGTAGATTAAATACATAATATATTAAGGATGCAGGAAAATAAAACCTGCATCTTTTTTTTGCTACTTTTACAGGTAAATAGAATTTTAAGCACAATAGTATGAAAATATACAAGCATTTGTTTCTTGATTTTGATGATACGATTTATGATACTCACGGCAACGCGAGTATAGCGTTGATGGAAACTTATGAGCATTTTAAATTAAATCAGTTATTTGATTCTTTTGATGAATATTCAGAACTATACTGGGAGACAAATAAAAGAGTGTGGTCTTTATATAGCCTGGGTAAGATAACAAAGGATGAACTTATAGTGGAGCGTTTTCTTGCGCCTATGAGAGCTAAGGGTGTGGGTACAAAGCAATTTTCATTGGAGATTAGCGATTGGTTTCTTTTACGCACGTCGGAAAAGAGCGGATTGATAGACGGCGCGAAAGATCTACTGGAGTACCTCAAACCAAAATATAAAATACATATTCTGAGTAATGGTTTTACTGAGGTGCAGTATAAAAAAATAAAGAATGCAGGAGTGGAGCATTACTTTGATTCTGTAATATTGTCGGAAATGGCTGGTGTTAATAAGCCTGATCCCGCAATCTTTGAATATGCATTGAATAAGACCGGAACTAAAGATGAAAGAGAATCGGTAATTATGATTGGCGATAATTATGATACCGATATAACCGGTGCTATAAATAGTAATATTGATCAGATATTTTTTAATACAAATACCTCCTTCATTCCTACTGTAAATCCAACATATCAGGTTGATAAGTTGGTTAAGATTTTAGATATCTTATAGTAGTGTAAAAATAACATTTTATGCACCCCGTTAGTCATATTTTACATCTCTTTGAACGATATTACGGGCGGGGTGTGAAGTATTATTTATTTCTTTGTGTTTGTGGCATAGGGACTTTTCTGCTATAAATGGCAGTCTGTATGCTGATTTAATACTTATAGAAGAACAATAATACTTATACTGATGAAACACAGAATTACTGCATTTCTTGCCGCCGGCGCGTTTTTTATGGCCGGTACTGAGGTTGTAAGGGCGCAGAGGATAATGGAGAACCTTGACCGTGGAACACTTGCAATCAGAGTAAATAACGGAATTTATGTAAACTGGAGACTACCCGCAACAGAATGGGAAGGTGTATCTTATAACCTTTACAGAGACGGGGTAAAGATCAATGAGCAGCCCATAGCAGGCGCTACAAACTACCTTGACACAAGCGGTACGGTAGATAGTCAATATGCCATTTCGGCAATAGTGAACGGAAAAGAGCAGGCCTTGAGCAAATATGCTTCCGTTTGGAAAAATCAATATAAAGAGATTACACTTAAAGAGCGCGACAGCTCATATAATCCGACAGAGGCTTGCGTGGGAGATCTTGACGGTGACGGAGAGATGGAGATTATTGTTAAGCGTCTGAATGAAGATTATAGTATAGGTAATACTAAATACTCATTTCTTGAAGCGTATAAACTTGACGGTACGTTTATGTGGGAGATTGATCTTGGTCCGAATATTATTATGGACTCAAATATCAGTCTTGGCGTTTTTGATCTTGATGGCGATGGTAAGGCTGAGATCTTTATGCGTTCTTCAGAAGGGACTATAGACGGTACAGGTGTTATGATACCGGATGTGGGCGATAAGGACGGGAATATGATTCCCGACGGTAAAATAAGTTACCGCGACTTAATCGGGGTCAACGGTACGCTTTCTTTCCAATGCGGAGGTCCTGAATTTTTATCAGTTTATGAGGGAGCTACCGGAAAAGAAATTGACAGGGTAGAGTTTATCAGACGTGGGAAAGTTTCTGACTGGGGAGATACTAATGGACATCGCGCGAATAAATTTATGTTTGGAGCGCCATATCTTGACGGGAAAAATCCGAGTGTAATGATAGCCAGAGGGATTTATACACGTACAGTTATAAAAACGTATGATTTTAAGGATGGTAAATTAGTAGAGCGCTGGACATTCGATTCTAATGATAATCCGAAATATGCCGGTCAGGGAAATCATAACTATGTAGTAGCTGATGTGGATGGTGACGGATGTGATGAGATCGTATATGGATCAATGACCGTAAATAATGACGGGAAAGGTCTTTATTCAACCGGATTAGGTCATGGAGATGCTATACATGTGGGTAATCTGGATCCATATAGAAAAGGAATAGAGGTTTTTCAGTGTCATGAAGAAACTTATGGAACGTCTTTAAGAGCTGCCGAAGATGGTTCGATGTTGATACGACATAACCGTACGTCTGATACAGGGCGTTGTATGGCAGGGAATATAACTGATAAATATCCCGGCTCGGAAGTGTGGGGTGGCGCTCAGATGTTTAGCGCTTCTACCAGAAAAGAGACAACTGAAACGACCGGAGGTCCTGAGAACTTTGTTATTTACTGGGATGGTGATCTTTTGCAGGAGATGCTTGATCATCAGGGATTCTCTTCAAGTCAGGGGTATGGTACCGGTGCGATATATAAATTTCCGAGTTCAGTTCCTTATTTCCTTGCCAATGGTACAGCGTCGTCTAACTGGTCGAAAGGCGTGCCTATGCTGCAGGCGGATATACTTGGCGACTGGCGAGAGGAGGTTATCTGGCGTACGGCAGATATGAAAAAGATACGCATCTATACAACTACAGATTATACAAATCATCGTATATATTCTCTATTACATGATATGCAGTACAGACAGGCTGTGTGCTGGCAAAATTGTGAATATAATCAGCCTCCTCACGCAAGCTTTTTCCTTGGTGAAGCTGAGGGGATATTATTGCCTCCTCCGGCATTAATGAGAAATGAAAAACATGTTTATACCGGTTCCTCGAGTGTAAACAATAGCGCGGATATGTGGAATAAAGATGGTGTGTCATCTGCTTATGATAAATACTCGCATTTACTTTTTGATGAGGGAAAGAATCTTTCTCTTTCTGAAAATATAGATGTTCTGACAGTAACATTTAATTCTAAGGATGATTTTAATATTTCCGGTCAGGGTGTGTTAAGTGGAAGTACAAAGGTTATAAAACAAGGACTTGGTAATCTTTATTTGTCGGGAGCTCATTCTTACTCCGGAAGGACGGAGATATGGGACGGTTCTGTAGAGATAGACGGCAAAATAACAAATTCTCCCGTATGGATGAGCCTTCATACTGACTTATATGCTAACGGGGAGATTGGTAAGGGATTATTGTTGAGTTATAACTCTAATCTTTATGTTGGAAAGAAGAATCAGACGAAAGGTTCGCTTAAAATATCAGAATCACTGACGGCTAAAGAGGGTTCGGGGATAATAATAAGCTTGTCTCAGAATGCAGATGAGAATGATGTGGTGATTATTGACGGTAAGTTTATAGTTGAGGCAGGCGCAAAAATTATAGCAGAGTTTCCATCTGAACCGGAAGCCGGAAGATATGAGTTGTTTACCGTGACCGGTGAAGTGGCAGGAGATGTAAGTTTAATTAAAGCTATCTGTGACCAGCGTACAAAGGGAACTTTGTCTATAGAACAGGACGGTAATAAGGTTTATTTAGTAATAAGTGATACGAGAGAACCGGGCACTGTAGTATGGTCAGGTAAGGTAAACGGAACTTGGGATTTGGTTTCAACTCCGAATTTCTCTTTGGACGGAAAAGAAGAATGTTTCGTAACCGGAGATAATGTAGTGTTTAATAATAATAGCGTGACAAGCTGGATCACTATACCTGAGATTATTTATCCGGCTACCGTTACATTTGAGGGCGAGAAAAGTGTTACTCTAAATGGTGACGGAGGTATAGGCGCAAATGCTGAAATAATCAAGAAGGGAAGCGGTACGCTGACTGTAAATAATATAAATCCATATACGGGTAAAACATCTATTGAGGGAGGTACGGTTAATGTACAGAGTTTAAGTACAACTGTGAGAGACGGAGCTTTGGGTACATACAACAGCGATGCGGCATGGTTTAGTATGTCAAACGGAGCAAGGCTGTCTGTGACGTCAAAGGCCGTGGAAACAGAGCAGCCAATGACTATAGGCGTGGGTGGCGCTAATCTGTATTGCGGTAAACAGCTTACTCTGCGCGGCGCGATAAAAGGAACTACACTTACAAAGCTTGC
This sequence comes from uncultured Bacteroidales bacterium, assembly GCA_947074165.1. Lineage (GTDB taxonomy): Bacteria > Bacteroidota > Bacteroidia > Bacteroidales > JAUNSR01 > JAUNSR01. The sequence continues at coordinate 1,404 of CAMTOT010000086.1, read as the reverse complement.
TTCGGCGGATTTATGTCTGGGTGGTAAGAATAGCTCTCTTGATACACTTATCGTTCAGGCGGGAAGCGTAAAAATGGTAACTGAGGAGGCTAACGGATATTGTGCTTCAAATATACTTCTAAAGAATGGTACAAGTCTTTACGCTCTTGATAATATGTACAGTACTTCAAATTCTTATTACAGTGTGATTGTGCCGCAAGGGGCTACTGCTACATGGAGTCTTGACAGTCGTTGTAATTATTATGGTAAGATATCAGGGAAAGGTACGCTTAATCTTAATTTCCCATATGTCAGAAATGATATTGAAGGTGACGCGACCGGATTTGAAGGTGTTATTAATCTGACCGGTAAAGAAGCGAGATTGAATACAACAAAAGGGTTCCCTAATGCGGAACTTAATGTAGCGTCTTCCGTATCTGTGTATAGTGCATCGACGGGAAGCTCTTCGACAAAAGTTATAACTTTGTATATAGGTGCGTTGTCGGGTTCGGGTAAATTAACAGGGGGCAATACATGGAATATCGGATCTAAAAATGTGGATACTCAGTTTAGCGGAGTTATCTCCGCAGGTAAAGTTGTGAAGAGAGGTACAGGCAGACAAACATTCTCATCCGCTAATACTTATACCGGAGGTACAACAATTGAAGAAGGTGTGCTTGAGGTTACTAATGCTTCGGGAAGCGCGACAGGTACGGGAGCTGTGGTGGTAAACGGAGAGTCGGAAAGTAAGTATGGCGTGCTTGACGGATCGGGTATAATATCAGGTACGATTACTGTAAACGGATACGGACAGGTCAATATGCCCGGCAGCGTTTACAGGACGTTGAAGGTAAAGACGCTTAATTTTAATTCAGATAAAGCCGTGTTTAATGTTGGCGTTAATCCGACTACTCTCAGATCTGATAAGATATCCGCTACAAAAGTGACACTTAAAGGTAAACTTGTTATTACAAGAAATGCCGGGCGAGAGTTTGTTGTAGGGGATGTATTTAAGATTATAGATGCAACTACCATAACAGGAGCATTTTCTTCGGTAGAAGGTAATTTGCCGGCAGGGCTTGCTTTTGATATGACTATGTTGACTACAGACGGTACAATATCTGTTGTGTCGGCATTAGGTGTTTCATTGGTTGACGCGTCGGAAGTGAAAGTTTATCCGACTAAGGTGTCTGATGATTTATATGTAAAATTACCGCAGCTTACTGACGATGTCAATGTTCGTATCTTTAATATGAATGGTCAGGTAATGACTGATAAGATATATGCCGGAGATGAGTCGGAAATAAAACTGGATGTAAGCACTCTGATCTGCGGTAAGTATGTAATACGAATTACATCAAAAGAGCTTAATGTCGATAGATCGGAAGAGCACACGTCTGAACTCCAGTCACCGCTCATTATCTC
>CAMTOT010000085.1 GCA_947074165.1 uncultured Bacteroidales bacterium | reverse complement strand
AATGATATGTCTATAGGATCAAGATATGTAAGCGGGGTAAATGTTGTGAACTGGCCTATGGGTAGGGTTATAATGTCGTACTATGCTTCGAAATATGTGCAGATAGTCACAGGAATGAAAATATGTGATACAACGGCAGGTTTTGTATGTTATACAAGAAAATTATTATCAAAGTTTGATCTCGATAAGATACGTTTTAAAGGATATGCTTTCCAAATAGAGATGAAGTTTACCGCTTATAAGATGGGTGCTAAAATAAAGGAGGTTCCAATAATCTTTATAAACAGAGTACTTGGTACTTCTAAAATGGATTCGAGTATATTCGGAGAGGCCGTATTCGGGGTAATAAGGTTAAAAATAATAAGCTGGTTTAAAAAATATAATCAAATATAAATTTAAGGGAGTGGCATTGTCACTCCCTGCATATATAATATAATTATGTCATTACTTATAAAAAACGCGACTATAATTAACGAAGGAGAGCGATTTAAAGGTTCTGTAATTGTAGAAGGAGAGAGAATTAAAACAGTTATTAAAGGTGATATTACTCCGATTCAGGAAGATGAAGCGGATGAGGTGATTAATGCAGAAGGAAAATTTCTTATACCGGGGGTAATAGATGATCAGGTACATTTTCGCGAACCGGGTCTTACACATAAGGCTGATATTTCGTCAGAGTCAATGGCTGCCGTAGCTGGAGGGACCACAACATTTATGGATATGCCAAATACAAATCCTCAGACTGTGACTATTGATGATCTGATGTGGAAAAGAGAAAGAGCCGCAGAGACATCTTCTGCAAACTACGCGTTTTATATAGGGGCTAATAATAGTAATATAGATCAACTAAAGAATATAGACCGTAAACTGGTATGTGGGGTTAAGGTATTTATGGGTTCATCTACTGGAAATATGCTTGTTGATAATGAGGATATGTTGCGCAGGATATTCTCAGAGTTGGATATGCTTATATCAACACATTGTGAGAAAGAGTCTGTGATTAAAGCTAATATTGAGAAGTATAAAGCAATATACGGAGAGGATATTCCGGTTAGCGTTCATCCGCTTATCAGGGATGAAGAAGCTTGTTACGCATCCTCTTCAGAAGCCGTAGAGCTTGCAACTAAGTACGGCGGTAGACTTCACTTATTGCATTTGTCTACAGCCAAAGAGCTTACTCTTCTTGAGGATAAACCGTTATCTGATAAAATGATTACTGGCGAAGTGTGTGCTCATCATTTATGGTTTAATGATACTGATTATGCAAAATACGGAACAAGGATAAAATGGAATCCAGCTATAAAATTTGAATCAGACCGCGAGGCTCTTATTAAAGCGCTCGGGACTGATCGACTTGACGTTGTGGCTACAGATCATGCACCTCATTTACTTTCTGATAAAGAGGGTGGAGCTTTAAAAGCAGCCTCTGGCGGTCCGCTTATCCAATATTCATTACTTCTTTTGTTTGAGAAAGCTTTACAAGGAGAGATCTCTCTTGAAAAGGTTGTGGAGAAAACTTCTCATGCTCCTGCTCAGTTATTTAAGGTAAGAGACAGAGGGTTCATTAAAGAGGGATTCTATGCCGACATGGTTATTGTCGATCCACGGTCAACTACAAAAGTAGAGAAGGAGAGTATCTTGTCAAAATGTGCATGGTCGCCTTTTGAAGGTTATGAGTTTTCAAATAAGATTGATACAACTTTTGTAAATGGTTTTCCAGTGTATAGAAATGGCTTGGTTGACACCCAATACAGAGGTAAGGCCATTGAATTTAATGTATAATTAATTGCTTTAATCACTATGGAGTTTATTCCGTTATTATTTATGGGAGTTAGTATGACAGGTGTCGTACTTGTGATGATGCGTTCTTATTCATCTAAAATAAAAGATTATGAGAACAAAGTGGAAAATATAAATGCGGAAAACAAAAATCTGATATCTCAAAATGCTACGCTAAGAGCACAAAACGAGGCGTTCAGGCAGCGTATTGTGATATTTGAAAAGGAGCTGGAAGAGAAAAAACAGGCAATGGAGAATCAGTTCAAGGTACTTGCAAATAATATTTTTGAGGATAAAACTAAACGTTTTTCTGAGATTAGTCGAAACGAACTTAATTCTATTTTAAATCCGTTAAAGGAAAATATTGCACTGTTTAAGAAGCAGGTGGAAGATACTTATGATAAAGAGTCAAAACAGCGATTTTCTCTCGAGGGTAGGATAAAGGAACTTGTTGAACTAAATAATCAGATAAGTCGTGACGCAAAAAATCTTACTAAAGCATTGAAGGGGGATACTAAGGTTCAGGGTGATTGGGGTGAGATGATACTTGAATCTATTCTTGCTAAATCAGGACTTCGGAAAGGTTTTGAATATTTTCTTCAAGATACTATCAGAGATGAAAATGGTCGGGCTATATTTAGCGAAGATGATAAGAAAATGCGTCCAGATGCCATAATCGTATATCCTGACGGAAAGAAAATCATAATAGATTCTAAAGTTTCACTTACAGACTATATAAGATACACAGAATCTGAAGCAACAGAAGAAAGCGACATTGCTATAAAAAATCATATATTTTCGGTAAAAAAGCATATCGATGAATTGTCGAATAAAGGTTATCAGGATTATATGGGAGATATAGATTTTGTTATGATGTTTGTTCCAAATGAGCCGGCTTATATTCTTGCGCTTCAGGCTGATTCTAATATATGGCAATATGCTTATGAGAAAAGGGTAGTTATGATAAGTCCGACCAATCTTATCACTGCGCTTAAACTTGTATCCAATCTTTGGAAAAGAAATAATCAGAGCAAAAATGCTATAGAAATTGCTGATCGCGCTGGTAAACTTTATGACAAATTCGCTAATCTAAATGCTAAACTAATTAATGTAAGCGAGCGACTACGTCAGGCTTCTAAAACGTGCGATGAGGCTTTAAGCATGGTAAGTGACGGCAATGGAAATCTGATGGGGCAAGTAGAGAAGCTTAAGGATTTAGGAGCAAAAGCCAAAAAGCAGCTTGCCATAACTAATAATGAGGCAGAAGATAATGAAACTAACGTTTAAACCCTATACGCTTGAGTTGAATCATACTTTTACTCTTGCTACTTCATCTCGTACTACAACTCCGGTTGTTCTTGTAGAGATAGAGTCTGACGGTATCATCGGATATGGAGAGGCGTCTCTCCCTCCGTATCTTGGAGCTACACAGGAAACCGTTATGAGGTTTCTTTCAAAATTAGATCTAAGTAAATATTCACTCTCCGACGAAATGCAGACGATAATTGATTATATAGACTCTGTAGAGCCAGGCAATACGGCAGCTAAAGCTTCTGTTGACATTGCTCTGCATGATTTGTATGGGAAAGCCGTGTGCAAGCCTTGGTGGAATATCTGGGGATATGATAGAGATAGCTCGCCATATACTTCTTATACTATCGGAATCGATACCGAAGAGATTATAAAACAAAAAACTCTTGAGGCTAAGGATTTTCGTTTGTTGAAGGTAAAACTTGGCTCGGATAACGATAAGATGATTATTGATACAATACGTAGAGTTACTGACACGCCTATATGCATTGATGCTAATCAGGGATGGACAGATAAGTACTTCGCACTTGATATGCTAAACTGGCTTTATGAACGAGGAGTAACCTTCGCAGAGCAGCCTATGCCTAAAGAGATGATTGACGATACAGCGTGGCTTACGGAGAGGTCGCCTATGCCTGTAATTGCTGATGAATCATTTCAACGGCTTTCTGATATGGATAAGGTAAAAGGGATATTTTCGGGGGTAAACATTAAACTTATGAAATGTACCGGAATGGCTGAAGCAAAAAAAATAATCGAGGTCGCGCGAAAAGAGAATCTTAAAGTTATGCTTGGATGTATGACTGAGACTTCTTGTGCTATCGCGGCTGCGTCACAGTTAGCCCCAGCCGTAGATTATGCCGATTTGGATGGAAATCTACTTATTAAGAATGATTGTTTTGAAGGCGTGTCGCTGATAGATGGGAAAGTGTATGCTTCAGATATGCCCGGTTTGGGTATTAAGAAGAGAATTTAAAAATATTGATATTTATTATGCCTCTTATAGGAAAGAAAAACGTATTACACGAAAATCTGACATATGAGCAAAAAGTAGAATTATATAACTATTTTGCCGAAATGTGTCCTGAAAATAAGCTTGAGCTATTTAAGAAAAATATTGACTTACGCACAAAGCATATAACAGTAGTACTTGAAGATACCGAACATCCGCATAACGGCGGTGCCGTATTAAGATCTTGCGATTGTTTCGGTATACAAGAGTTTTACGCTATAGAAAAGAATTTTCGTTTTCAGGTTAGTGTGGGATCTTCCGCAGGTTCAGATAAATGGGTTGATTATCGAAAGTTTGGGAAAAGCTTTGAAAATCCAACTCGATCTTGCCTTGAAGTATTAAAAGAGAAAGGATATCGTATAGTTGCCACGACTCCTCATGAGAGAGACTGTATGATGTCTGAACTTGATATTACAGAGAAGACTGCTATTGTTTTTGGAACAGAAGGTACTGGAATATCGGATGGTGTGCGTGATATGGCTGACGGATTTGTAAAACTTCCTATGTATGGTTTTGCTGAAAGTTATAATATCTCTGTTTGTGCCGCTCTTACGCTATATGATACTACGGAGAGGATGCGAAAGAATAATGATATAAACTGGCAACTGACAGATGAAGAGAAGATTGATACATTGCTAAGGTGGCAAAGACTTATTCTTAAAAGATATGATTTATTATTGCCTTATGCTTTAGATAAACTTGGCTTTAAATGACCTTATAAAAAAAGCAATTAGAATAGCGAATATTAGCTAACTGATTGCTTTTTTTATGAAAATGGTTAGTTATTAAGGAATTTCCTTGTATTTATAACATAACCGATATTAAGTCCGAAGTTCCAGTCATCTTTAGGTGTGCTGTAACGATTTACATATAGAGCTATAGTGGCAAAAGGTAGGGTCATCACTCCTGACACCTCGGCAATATATTCCGGCGCAATTTTAAAATCAGCATAGCGTGCTTTATTATCAGCACCTGATTTAATCTTTCGAAATGGTTGGAATCCGTAAACTTCGCCTCTTAATTGAAACATACTGCTAATAAGCCATATTGGTTTTACTCCAACTGCAGCATAATTCATAGCTCTGAATGCGTCACGGAAGACGAGTGTACTGTGTATTGTAGGCATGAATGCCGGAGCCTGAAGTATAGTGGCAGTGTAGTTTTGATAAAATTTCTTATTTGACATAAGAAGTTCGAAATAAGTACCAACCACAAATTTAGACCAAGGGTGATAATAAATTTCAGATGTTCCTTTTACTTCAAACCAATTTGTTTTATCTTTTATCTTATATATGGGGTCTGTATTCCTGTCTTTAAATTTTTCATTGCCTGTTACAAACATTCCAGAGATGGTATGTTTATATCCGCTTGTAGGATATTGTTTAGCGCGTATCTTATTCCACTCTAAAAGTCCGTTTACCTGCAAAAGATAATAGTCACTTATATTTTCTTTGGTAGTAGAGAAGTCGACATGCTTAGACTCATAATATCTGTCCTGTAAAATGCCATAACCTGTACCAAAACTCATTTTTGCCGTTTTATTTAAAGGCATCGCAATATTAATCATAGCGTACATTTGCTGTTGATCAATAAAACAAGAATTTTCACTTAGATCAAAAAGACGGTCACTATCATAGTACTTCTGTCGTATGAAAGCATATCTTGCGTCAATAGAAAGCGGGAGTCTTTTAGTCGGAAAGTCAATTCTGGCCTTCGCCTGAGCTGAGGTATATGACTGACTAAGCTGAAAACCGGCACTAAGATCTAAAGCATATAAGTTTAGCATACGATAGTTGAAACCTAAAAATATTCTGTTGCTGTTAAGGGATGAGATATTACCACCTATAAGAGTTTCAAAATCCTGATTCAACTTGACATTTAATTTTAATGCGAACGTACCATCCTCCTTTTCAACCACGGTTGGCATGATTTCAGAGATCTTAGAGTCTGAGAAAATGCTGAAATAGCCATTTTCGGCATCAGACATAGTAAATGGTTTACTCTCGTCACGTTGGAAATGATCTTTGATATATGTGCTTTGAAGATTATTTGCACCTTCCACTATAACTTCATTAAATTCAATAACAGGATCATTGCTGCGATAATTTAGCCTGTTCATCTCAAGTTCGCTGCTTGGCATCTCACGAGCTACTCTTGACTTGATTAACTCAACGTATTCAAGGCCTTTTTCATACCCGAATTTATATATATCGTCAGCTTTCTGAAAATCAAGAAGAGACACATCATTAAGATCATATTTAATAGATATACCTTTTAAAGAGTCTATTTCATAATTGGTCTTATGCATAATCATATTCTCAATTTGTCCCATAAGATCATCCTCTTCCGGTATCGTTGGGTTTTCAGAAACAACGCTTCCTACAATAAAATCAGGTGCAAAATCAGTCTCCATAATATCTACCGGGTAGTTGTTGTAGATACCTCCGTCGTAAGCAAGCGTGCCATTTATTTTTATCGGTTTAAACACAAATGGGAATGACATAGAAGCTCTGACGGCATCACCAAGATCCCCATCCGACATGATAATAGGTTCTTTGCTATAAACGTCAGAAGCAACAGCTCTGAACGGTACAAAAAGATTGTTGAAATCACCTTTAGAACGTACTGTCGCATGAGAAAACAGTTTCATAAAGGCAAAATTCATAGGAAGCGGATTTATAAGCGAACTGGGAAGAAATGATCTTTTGATTTTTAGAGAGTCTTTAAATGACGTTTTTACTCTGAAAAATTCTGGTGTAAATTCATCCTGTTTAAAGTAATTAATCATATTGTCATCAATCTTTCCGGCCTGCCAAAGCTTAAATTCATCAGATTTAAGCAAATCCATCATTTCTGTTGGCGTGTATCCCATTGAATACATACCACCTACGATTGCTCCCATTGATGTACCTGTTATGTAATCAATAGGAATGTTATTCTCTTCAAGAGCCTGAATAAGGCCTATATGAGCTATACCTCTGGCACCACCGCCACTTAAAACAAGTCCAATACGTTCCGATTGGGCATAAGCACTATTTAAGCATAAAAAAGCGGCAAAAGCCGCTATGATTTTTTTCATAAGAAATATATAATACTGTCTGTTTCGTTTTTATTCTATAATAACTGAATTATAGTTGTGTATTTTTATGTATGATGAGGCTTTTTCTAAGGATATTGTTGAATTATCATTGTTTAGTCTTGATGTTTTTGTACCCGTCATATCCAGAAGTGCCAATTCTACCATGGGGTCATCAATTTCTCCGAATTGTCCAAGATAAGTGTTACTTTCAGTCTCATCATAAATATAATCACTATTTAAAGGAGTGATACCATCATAATATTCACCATAACCGTCTGCATTGGCTATAGAAGATACTATAGGGTGAAGTACCCATGGATATTTATCACTTTTATATTCTATAGAACCAAGATTCTTACCTTCTGTCGTTTCGCCAATTTGTATAACCTCCATATAATCTGATGCGGCAAGTCCGTTTAGCACAGCTTCACTTGCAGATGCAGTTGCATATGTAGTGAGTATGTATACCCTTGATACATTTATATTATAATCTTTAAGAGAATAATTAAACTTTATAGTACTGTTTTTTGATGAATTTGAATCATTAAATTTTAAAGTACAAAATACGTTATTCAGATGTTTCGTAGGTACTATCATTGAAGCCAAAGTACGGGCTACTTCAAGATATCCGCCCCCATTATATCTGAGATCTAATATAAATTCATCTACTCCTGCATTCTTAAAATTAAGAAAGGTATTTTTCAGCTCCTCTGTATAGATATTATTAGCGATACCATCTGTACCCATGGAAAACTGAAGGTAATTAAGATAGCCTACCTTTATGTTGTTATATTCAAAAACAGATTCAGATAGAATTGGATTCACTTCAATCTTTACAGCAGAAGTGACATTATAAGTTTCCCATAACTCGGATGTGCCTATTATATCTGCAGCTTCGTCCGGAACCAGTATGCCACGGTATATCTGAAAATTAGTGGCACCACCTGAAATAAGTGAATAATAATTGGAAGAACTAATATTTGTCCCGTTTATGCTCATTATAAAATCACCCCTTTTAATACCTGCCTTATCTGCCGGTGAGCCTGGTATAACGTATAAAATACGACTAATTAATCTGGTGGAATAATTACTTATTCTATAGTTTATAAAGTGAATACCATAAGATAATCCATTATGAGTAATTAATTTAGTATCATCTTCTTCAATATATGAGTAACAATATTGATAACCCGAAGAGGATTGTTTCTTTTCATTTGAGCTTATCAGTGAGCTAAAGAATGTTTCAGGATCTGCTTCCGTATTATATTTTGTAAAGTCTCTTATTTCATCGTTCCATAGGTACTCTTTCTTCATAGTTGAGTATATCCAACCATTTACGGTATCATCACCAACCTGATTATTTAGAATCTCATCATCTTTACAAGAACTGAAAATTAGTGCCGACAGAAAAAGAGCACCTATAAAACGGTATTTCATATGTTTATAATTTAATTATACGAAAATTACAATTTTTGACTGGCAATCTCAGCCAGTTCACTTCTCTCTCCTTTTAGCAGATTAATATGAGCAAAGATAGCATCTCCTTTCATTTTATCAATCATATATGACAGGCCATTTGATTGAGAATCAAGATATGGTGAGTCAATCTGATGAATATCACCTGTAAATATCATTTTAGTGCCTTCTCCTGCACGAGTTATAATTGTTTTTATTTCGTGAGGAGTTAAATTCTGAGCTTCATCAATTATACATATACATTCTGGCAGACTTCGTCCTCTTATATATGCAAGAGCCTCTATTCTAAGCCGCCCTGTGCTTAACATATCATCAATTGCTTGTGAGATACCTGTTCCTCCCTGATATTTAATGACATTAAGGTTATCAAAAAGAGGTTGCATATATGGCATAATCTTTTCTTTCTCATTTCCCGGAAGGAAACCAAGATCTTTATCCGATAAAGCAACAATAGGACGCATAAGGTATATTTGCTTATATAAGAACGTTTGTTTTAAAGCAGAGGCTAGGGCAAGGAGTGTCTTTCCTGTGCCAGCACGTCCGGTTATTGCAATTAGCTTTACGTCAGGGTCATTTAGCAGCTCAAATGCATAAGCCTGTTCTGCATTGCGGGGCTTAATTCCTGAATTATCATCTTTAATTACTTGTGTAACTGTATTTTGAATAGGGTTATACCTACATAGTATAGTAGAATCTCCGGCTCTTAGAGTAAAACATTCATTGGCTCTTAGTTCAGTATTAATTTTCAGTTCCTCTGGAGATAATCCCAAAGGAGATTTATATAGTTTGGAGATAATTTGTTCATCGTAAATCTCAATCTCCCTGGCCTCTGATTCAAAAATATCAATACTCGGTACTTTGTCTGAATAATAATCTTCCGTTTCAATACCTAATGCTCTGGCTTTCATGCGAAGATTAATATCTTTAGTCACTAATATTGTCTCTTTTTCTGGATCTTCCTCCATTACACTTTTTGTAATAGAGAGTATTCTGTGATCTGGAGTTCGTTCGGGAAGAATACTGGCAATATCAGATCTGTACTGGTCGCTGATTTTTATATACAACCTACCAAGTCCTTCACCCAATGGTGTACCCTCTGTAAATAACGTATTATTGGTAATTCCGTCAAGACTTCGTATAAAGTCACGTGCATTAAAATTAATCTGCTCATTACCTTTTTTAAATTTATCAAGCTCTTCAAGAACAACTATAGGTAAATAAATATTATTTTCCTGAAAATTGTAGATAGATTTACTATCATGAAGAATCACATTCGTGTCAAGAACAAAGTTTTTCATGGGTCAGATGAGCCTTAAGTTTCAGGAAACCGATATTGTGGCATTTATAAATAATC
>CAMTOT010000084.1 GCA_947074165.1 uncultured Bacteroidales bacterium | reverse complement strand
GTAGTTCAGGTCAACCTGGGGCTGGTGTAAATATGCAGCTTCGTGGTACAAGATCGCTATCATCAAATGGAAATCCGTTGTTTATCATAGATGGCATGCCTGGTGATTATGCAACTCTGAATCCGAATGATATTGAAAGTATTGAGGTACTGAAAGACGCATCGTCAACAGCCGTTTACGGTGCAGAGGGCGCTAATGGAGTGATCATCATCACTACCAAGAAAGGTAATGAAGGCAAAATGTCTGTTAATGTAAATGTATCAGGCGGATATAACGGATGGTCTACACTGCCGGAAATGCGTTCCGGAGATTCATACATTAACGTTCTTAGAGAAGCAAAAGAAATCGCAGGTAATTATTCTGACGATGAAGCGTTGTTCTCTTCTCCCGAAGCTTATAAGGCGCATTTGGATAACAAATATATCAATTGGGCTGATGCTCTTATGCAGGATGGATATACACAAAATTATAGTGTATCGGTATCCGGCGGAACAGAAAAAACAAAAGGATATTTCTCTTTAAATTTCGCTGACGAACAAGGACAGTATTCAGGAGATAATTATAAAGTTTATTCAACGAAGATGAGCATTGATCATAAAGTGAATAAATGGATATCTACTGGCGTTAACTTACAAGGCTCTTATGTTTATCAGAATAAGGCATACGCTAAACTTGTAAATGCGCTTACAACTACACCTCTTGGTGAGCTTTATGATGAGAACGGAGATCTAAACGTTACTCCTGTTGCGGGAGATGGTAATACAATAAACTTATTACTTAGCCAAGATAAGAGCGTTTATCGTAACAATGTTGAAAATTTCAAGGTTTATTTTACGCCATATATTGAGGTTCGTCCTTTTAAAGGGTTTACTGTTCAGTCCCGTTTAAATACTACGCTTAATTATAATACAACAAATTATTTCCAGGGTATAGGTTCTTATCAGTATTATATGGCGGACGGAGCAGATGCACAGGGTACATCTCAGAGCGTTTACGCGAGAATCACAAGAAACAACCGTTTTAGCTATAAATGGGAAAATATCTTCACTTATAATTTAAATATAAATGATGCCCATAATATTACTTTGACAGGGGTTTCTTCATGGAGTGACTCTAAAAGAACTCAGTCATGGCAGCAGCAAGACAATATTAAGAATAATTCCTATTTATGGCATAACATGGAATCAAATGTAAATGCAAAGTCATACTCAAATTATGAGATGAGTAAAGCTCTTGGTTTCATTGGTCGTGTAAATTATTCTTACAAAAGCCGCTATTTATTTTCAGCGTCTGTACGTCATGATGGAGTATCAGCTCTGGCAGACGGTAACAGATGGAGTACATTCCCGGCTGGTTCTTTGGGATGGGTACTTACCGAAGAGAGCTTTATGGAAAGTACAAAAAGCTTCTTGGATAATCTGAAAATTCGTGTTGGTTACGGTATCACAGGTGGAGCATCAATCCCTTCATATTCTTCGGTAGCAACTGTTGATGATGGTTATTATTCTTTGGGTGGAGAGCAGCTTTCAACTATGTTCTTTTCAAGAAATATTACAAACACTGATTTAACATGGGAGAGATCTCATAATACCAACATTGGTATTGACGCTTCTTTCCTTAACCGTCGTATTGATATTACAGCTGATTATTTTAAAACTAAAACTACAGGTGTAATCTGGGCTCAGACTATTCCTATTACAAACGGTGGATTTAATGCTTCGACACAGTATACTGTTTATCGAAACATCGCTGAGACAGAAAATAATGGTCTTGAGCTTGGTATTACAACACGTAACATTGTGAAGAAAAACTTCAAATGGGACACTTCTCTTACATTTACAATTAATGATGAGAAAGTAAAGAAAATTGTTGGCGGTACATCTAATAATATAGCTAATTCAGGTACAGATTATACCTTAAGTATCGGAGAGTTTGTAAATTCTTATTATAACTATAAAATAGACGGTATATGGCAGACTGGTGAAGCAGCAGAAGCGGATATCTTTGGCTGTAAACCGGGAGATATCAAAATCAACGTACCGGGTCTTGTAAAAGTTGAAGAGGGTAAATATTATAAGAATGATAAAGATGGAAAACCGGTTACTGATGATAACGGGGATATAATTTATTATACTGCTGATAATAAATATACTTATAGTGGTTCTGATTATCAGACAATCGGTCATAACGCTCCGAAATGGACTATGGGTATACAGAATAAGTTTATTTACAAAAACTTCGATCTTACTGTTTACGCTTACTTCCGTTGGGGACAGATGATTAAATATGATATGCTGGGATATTATGATCCGAGCGGTGCGGGTAACTTCCCTAAATATTTTAATTACTGGACTGAATCAAATCCGTCAAATGATTTCCCTGGTTTAAATGCTGACAGATCTATTACAAGTTACATTGGTTCAGGTGCTCTTAGCTATGTAGATGGTTCATTCTTTAAAATCAAGAACATAACTCTTGGATATACTCTTCCGGCATCTTTGCAGAAGAAACTTGGCATAAGTAACTGTCGTGTATTTGGAACGCTTACAAATCCGTTTGTATTTGCTAAGAGCCATTTGTTGAAAGATTACGATCCGGAAATGAACGGAAGTCTAAATTATCCTTTAACTAAACAGCTTGTATTCGGAGTAAACCTATCATTCTAATCAACTTTAAAGAAAAACAAAGATGAAGAGATTAATATTCAGAGCCGCTTTGATAAGCACTCTAATCACAACATATTCTTGCAGCCTTGACGAATATAATCCGAGTGATGCTTCGGGAGGTGAACAGCTTAAGACTGTAGAAGGTCTTCAAAAAATGACTAACTATTGTTATTCACCACTTTATGATCAGATGTTTACGGCTTCAGATTATCTTGCCGTTGCTGAGACAGGTACTGATCTTTGGCTTACTGCCAATGATAAGACAAACACTCAGCAGATGTTTTATTATGAAGGATTAACAACAAATACTAACGCTACAAATAAGCTGTTTACTCAGGCTTACGCTATGATTAACACTTGTAACGCGATTATTGGTCGTGCGCCAAGCGTGGAGAGCGGAGAGATGCGTAAATTACCTATTCTTGTCGCTGAAGCAAAATGTTTGAGAGCATATTATTATCTGGTACTTGTAACTCAGTACGGACAGATAACTCTTAATACAGTTGAGTCTTCAGATAATATTGTAATGAATCCTGTAAGATCTACTTATAAAGAGATATACAACCAGATTATTGCGGATTTGAAGGATGCAGCGAGTGAACTTGAAGTTGAGCCTCTTGACGGTAATTATGCACGCGTTACAAAGAAAACAGCTTTAGGCCTATTGGCAAGAGCTTATGCGCAGGGAGCAGGAGAGGGTCTTACGGAATCTGGCGTTTCATACTGGCAACGCGCTAAAGAAGTATCTGAAGACTTGATTACTAATATGGGTTCTTACGGAGCATACCTGTATGATGATGTAGAGGATGTATGGAATCAGGCTAATAACCGCAGAAATAAAGAGGTTTTGTTCGTAGCTTCAGGACCGCATGCAGGTACAGATGCGTTCAATTCAGGAGCTTTCTCTGCTAACAAACTGTTTACTTTTACATTCTGTGATCCAAATAAACTGAGCGACATCTATCCTGTGGCAAATAAAGCGAACTATTTCTATGGTCGTGTTAATAATAATCTATACGCGCCTTCGAAATACTTGATTGACTGTTTTGACGCTGATTACGATAAAAGATGGGAAAACTCATTTACAACAGCCTTCTCTTTGTTCTCTATGGAACAGATAGGCTGGAGACCATACAATGATAAAAATGCAACAGTAACTCTAACAGAGGCTCTTTGCAAAAAATATGGCATAAATGAAAGCTTTGTCGGTGAGAAGATATATCCTTACGTAGATGCAAACGCAATCTCTCAGGCAATTGGTGGTAATCAGTATGTTGCTTCTGTATGGCCTAAGGGAGATACTTCCGGAGATGTTAAAATTCTTGAGAAAGTAAAGAACCCTTACGTTCATCCGTATCCGCTTGAAGAGGATGAAAACCGTTTTGTAGCTTATCTATCTAAAGAGAGACTTACGGATGAAGACAAAGCCAGAAGAGGATATGTTTGTGTTAATATAGATGATCTTTTTGATGCGGAAGGTAAATATGTATCAACTTTTATTGACGCTAATCAGACAAATACTTATGCGTTGTATCCGTCTTTG
This sequence comes from uncultured Bacteroidales bacterium, assembly GCA_947074165.1. GTDB lineage: Bacteria > Bacteroidota > Bacteroidia > Bacteroidales > JAUNSR01 > JAUNSR01. The sequence goes on along the minus strand of CAMTOT010000084.1, from coordinate 5,826 downwards.
AATAAATTCAACTTTAACTTTGACGGTGGTTTCTACGGAAGTAATCTTCAGTGTAAAACGGGTGATATGTTTATCATGCGTATGGCAGAAGTTTATCTTATTGCGGCAGAAGCTAATCAGAAACTTGGTGACGGCGCAAAAGCAGCTGAACATTTAAATGTGCTTCGTAAACGTGCTTGTCGTAACGCATCAGACTTTGAGAGTCATATGAGATTGTCAAATGCGACACTTGATGATGTATTTGATGAATATGCTCGCGAACTTTGCGGTGAGTTTAGCCGTTGGGCGCTTTTGAAGAGACATAAAGCATTTGAAGAGCGTCTTCCTAAATACAATCCGAGAGCTGCTACTTCGTTCTCAGCCAAAAATTACCTTCGACCAATCTCATTTACTTTCCTTAGCCAGATTGAAAATGCAGACGAATACGGAACAAACGGTTATTAATAATAGGTAAGATTTTAAGATTATATATAGTTATGAATCGCGATGCGGGTTTATCCTGCATCGCGATTTTTTTGTTATTTAAAAATAAACGAAAATTAGATTAAAAATGTAATGATAAATTAATTTGTGCTTCAGTGTAAAAACAAATATGTTTCGATTGTTTTAAGAAATAGTGAACATGTTGTTACTGCGTTTTCCGTGCTTCTTATTCAGATAAATTTGTGTCCGATAACAAATAACTATATAAGAACCAATGCTAATTGACCAATTGAAGGGCATAGGCCCTATGAAATCGAAATTAATCTCATTAAGCTTACTTTTAACCACATTCTCATCCTTATCATCTTGTGATAGTAATAAAGAAACAAATGGTATAGAATCATCTTACAAGCCAATTACCGGAATTGTTATACCCGGATCTCTTGAGATAAGTCGTGGCGATATAATCATTATAAAAGGCAATGGAGTAACAAGTACGGATATTGTAAAACTTATATCTGTGTCAGATTCCTCCCAGGCATATGATATAAAAGTAGAAGAGTGCACAGAAACGCAATTCTCAATCTTATTGCCTTCTGAAGTTAAATCAGGAAAATACAAAATATCAATAGTGAGAGACGGTAAATCAATCAGTCTGGGCTCTATTGAGATAAATATTAAAGCTAATCTTGACATTCCTGATAAAGCAGGCATGACAATAAAAGGCGTAGTATATTCAGATGGGGAAGGTTTGGAAGGCGTTACCGTATCAGACGGAATTGAAGTTACGGTTACAGATAAAGACGGAGTATATTATCTGCCTTCAGTAAAAAAACATGGCTATGTATTTATATCACTTCCTTCGGGATATGAAATAACACAGAATGGTAATCGTCCTCAGTTTTTCCAGAAAGTAAATGCCGGTAATGATGTTGAACAAAGAAATTTCTCTTTGATTAAAGTTGATAACGATGATCATATAGTTATTACTATGGCGGATATGCATCTCGCAAACCGAAACAATGACCTTGAACAGTTCTCACAAAATTTTCTTTCTGATGTCAATTCTCTTATAGACGGCTATGTAGCAGCCGGAAAGAGAGTATACGGTCTTACTCTGGGTGATATGACCTGGGAACTATACTGGCACTCAAATAACTTCGGGCTTTCAGAATATGCAGCTTATGCTGATAAGATAAAGTGTCAGATGTTTAATGTAATCGGCAATCATGATAACGATCCGTATATAGCTGATGATTTTTTATCAGCCGGGCCTTATAAAAATATTCTGGGACCTACATATTATTCATTTAACCTCGGTAATTCTCACTATATAGTCCTTGACAATGTAGAGTATCATAATTCTGGTGCTTCAGAAGGTGTAATCGGCGAAAGAAACTATACCGCAAGGATCGCAGATGAGCAGATTTCCTGGCTGGAAAAAGATCTTCAGCTTATAGAGGATAAGACAGCTCCCGTATATGTTGCTATGCATATACCTCTTTATAATAATCCGGCTCTTACATCATCTGGAGAACAAACATATAGTTACTCTACTCGTAATGGAGCTGAGTTGTTGGAATTATTAAGTGAGTTTGCCGATGTAAGGATTATAACAGGGCATACTCATATTGGTTATAATATGAAGCAGAGTGCTAATGTCAGAGAGTACAATGTCCCGGCTATTTGTGCTACATGGTGGTGGACGGGTAAGAATGGTTATGCAGGCAATCACATATCTAAAGATGGAGCTCCTGGTGGTTACGGAGTATGGGAGAATTCCGGAAAGATATCTAATCACTATTTTAAAAGTATCGGATACGAACGCAATTATCAGATGCGTAGTTATGATCTTAATAAAGTTCACATCACAGCAGAAACGTTCGCGCCAAAATCAACACAGGAGCAGGTTGATAAATATGCGTCAGGTTATGCAACCTTGTCTCAATCAAATGAAGTGCTGATAAATGTATGGGGATATGGACCGGGATGGAATATTGAAGTTAAAGAAGATGGAAAACAGCTTTCAGTTAATAGGGTGTATGTAAAAGACCCACTGCATATTATATCTTATGAGATGTTCAGACTTAATGCTGGTGCTACACCAACTGCTTCTTTTGTTAGTTGTAATACGGCTCATATGTTTAAAGTACAGGCTTCTACAGCTACAGCTATGTTAAATATCACTGTAACAGATCATTTTGGCAATCAGTTTACAGAGACTATGCTAAGACCTAAGGAATTCTCATGTTCTATGAGATGAATTTAATCTATATATTAAAATAGTATTATGTTTGATTACAAAAGTAAGGGCCTGCTTATTACATTAACCGGGTCCATGATCGCTATGTCCGCACTCGCACAACAGAACAGGCAAATAAGGGGAGTGGTATTTGAGAGCGACGGTAAAACACCATTTATTGGAGCCACTGTCACTATAAAAGGGACAAATACAGGCACAATTACAGATTTTAACGGAGAATATGCGATTGATGTAAGCGTTGCATCTCCCATATTGGTGTTCAGGTCTCTTGGTTATGATGAAAGAGAGATTAATATAGAATCGGGTAACCACCTTAATGTTGTAATGAAAGAATCATCAATCGCTCTTGATGATGTGGTTGTAACTGCCCTGGGTATCACCAGAGAGCAAAAATCTTTGGGTTACGCTGTATCAAAACTTGCGTCAGAAGAGATAACTTCTACGGTATCCAGCAACTGGATGAGTTCGATGGCGGGGAAAGTAGCCGGTCTTACATTTGACAATGCAGGATCAGGTCCGGGCGGTTCTATGAGAGTAACTCTTCGTGGAGATCAATCGCTTAACTATGGTAATAATGAAGCATTGTTTGTCATTGACGGAGTACCTGTATCCTCAGGTTCTACTGCCACGGTAAGCGCAAGTAACTATGCAAACGCAGATGCTCCGATAGACTTTGGTAACGGAGCAAGCGATATAAACCCTGATGATATAGAGTCTGTTTCTGTACTTAAGGGACCTTCTGCAACCGCCTTATATGGTTCGAGAGCAGCCAATGGTGCAATTGTTATTACAACAAAAAAAGGACGCAAAACAAAAGGAATTGGTGTAACAGTAAACTCTTCCGTTACATTTGAAAACGCAGGGTATTTTCCGGATTTTCAGACGGAATATGGTTCAGGTTCAGATATGGGACTAAATCCGTTTTGTTTCTGGAATCTTACAGCCGGTCAATCACCGGATGGCGTAGCTACATCAAGGAATATTTCTCGTTATGCATTCGGAGAAAGATTTGATGCGTCAAAAACACGTTATCAATATAATTCCAAAAACTGGGATACCAATCAATATGAAGCTACACCGTGGGTATATCAGGATGATTGGTATACAGGTTTATTTGAGACAGGTGTAACGTTTAATAATACAGTAACTATTGACGGAAGCAATGGTAAAGGGACGAGTACGAGATTGTCGTTTACAGACAGTCGCAATGAATGGATTCTGCCTAATACAGGTTTTCAACGTCAGTCTGTAGCGCTCTCATTCAACACAGAGCTCAATAAATATATTAAATTAAATGCCAACGTAAACTATAATCATAAAAGCAGCGACAATATGCCGGCAAGCGGCTATGATGAGACGTCAGTTATGTATTCGCTTGCATGGGGGTACAATAGTAATAGTATAAAGGAGTGGCGTGATGAATATTTTCAAGGCAGGTATAACTACGCGAACTGGCAGAGTGTGAACGGAGAAAACGGACAAAGTCTTGTTTTTCCGTCGTCAGGATCATATAACCCTTACCGTACCCTTTATGAGGAGCTTAACGCGTCTGATAAAGACAGAGTATTTGGAAATATAGGGATTACCATTGACTTATGTAAAGGACTGGCTCTTGATATTAAATCCGGAATGGATTTAAATAATGAGTTTAGAAATCAGCGAAAACCAAAGTATGTAGCCGGAGCTGAAAACGGTTTTTATCGTGAACAAAGTGTGAGAAATATTGAGATTAATTCAGACTTTCTTTTGCGTTATGCCAACAATACATGGGTAGATGGCCGTTTAGGCTTCAATGCTTCTTTTGGCGGTAACAATATGTCTAATAAATATTATACTAATAGAGTGACTCTTGATCAGCTTGATGAAGAAGGAATCTATAATATTTATAATGTACCGTCGGGTATAACTCCCGATATATATAATTATAGAAGCGAAAAGGTAGTAAACAGCCTTTATGGTATCGGATCATTAAGCTGGGATGACACCTATTTTATTGATGTAACGGGGCGTAATGACTGGTCGAGTACATTGTCTAAAGGTAACAGAAGTTTCTTTTATCCATCAGTAGCAGCAAGTATACTTGTGGATAGGATGTTTAATTTTGATAAAAGGACAACCGCGATTGATATGTTGAAAGCAAGGGTTTCGTGGGCAAACGTAGGTAATGACACAAATCCATATGCACTTAATCAATACTATTCGACATCTAATATTCAGGGAGGTTCCACTTTGCCGGGAACAATAGCAGACCCTATGATTAAACCAGAGAATGTTGAGAGTTGGGAAGCTGGTATTGAGACAAGGCTTTTCAGAAACAGAGTTATTCTTGATGTTGCGTTGTACAAATCGTCAACGACAAATCAGATCGTATCTGCCGATATGGATCAGATTACAGGAGCTACGTCTATGAAAATTAATGCAGGTGAGATATCTAATAAAGGAATTGAGATATCTGCTACTCTTGTGCCTGTAAGAACAAGAAACTTTAAATGGTCAATGGACCTTAACTGGTCAAAAAATATTAACCGACTTGAAAGTCTTCAAGACGGATGGGATCCTGCTCAGCCGCTACAGACTAATACCGGGACGACCATTGGAAGCCGTGTGTATATCTATTCTTATGTAGGAAAAGAGATGAATGTAATTTACGGACGTGGTTACCAGAGAGCACCTGAAGGTTCTTTTTATACAGATGATTCTGGTAAAACGATTGACTGCTCTGGTATGGTGCTTGTTGATGAATCAACAGGATTTCCTCTTCTCGACGCTAATCCAGACAGAGAGATTGGTAATGTGAATCCGGATTGGAGAGCAGGTATGACACAGAGATTTACCTATAAGAACTTTACTTTTGCTGCTACATTTGCAGGGCAGTGGGGAGGGAACTGTTATTCGGTTACAAACTTCTGTCTTTCTTATCAGGGTAAACTAAAAAACTCCCTTGAGGGTCGTTATGACGGACTTGTTCATTCTGGTGTTAATGCTGTGAAAAGTGCTGACGGAACAATATCATATAAACAAAATAATACTGTAACAAGTAATATTCAGACATATTACAACTCTTATGTGTGGAACCGCAATAATGTTGAAGAAAATACATTTGATACCTCTTTCCTTAAACTTAAAGAGGTAAGACTTGA
>CAMTOT010000083.1 GCA_947074165.1 uncultured Bacteroidales bacterium | reverse complement strand
TTACCTGATTCGAAGCCGCATCAGAGCTAACCGAATTTGTAACCATCAGGTCTATATCACAGGCTTTCGTAATAGAAAGAACATCACGTGTAGATGCAGAACTAAGAGGATTCCCTACAGGATAATATGGGGCTTTCGCCATATGCCATCTTAATGGTTGCTCTACTTGCAAAACTCCGGCATTAACGCCCGCATCAGGCGTTCTCTCGTCTACCATGTCCGGATCTATTCCAACCATTACAATACCATTTGAACCGCTCTTTTTAAAGTTTGATATCACACTTGAATTCCATGCTAATTTTTTACCCTCTTCCCCGATAAAAAGCTTTTGCTTCACTCTATAAATCGATGTACATGGTTTATTAGGCTGCTCCGGATCATAATCAGGGTCATTTTTATCTCCGGCATAATGTTCCGGTATATCATCATTGGCAACCCAGAATACATTATATTTTACAGAATATAGCTTAGCAGTATATCTAACATAAGAGTTTACAGTACGGCTATAATTAGTACCAGATGTTCCACCGTAAATAAACTTATATGATATTGTATAAGTCGAATCCTGTCCAGACTGATCTTTAACAGTAACTGTACTTGAAGGTGTAGAATAACCTGAAAGCATAATATCTCTGCCACCTACAGCCTCATCACGCAATCGGGTGTATACCCAGTTAGACTCAAGACAACCGACATAATCCTCGCCCTGGATAATCACATCCTTTATTTTGTTGTCTTTTATTTTTATGTTTACATCATCAGCAATAAGAAAAACACCATTTGAGGCATCATACTGTTGTGATATCGTTGCAGCTGACATATCTACCTTTACACCTGTCACAGCTACATATTCTGATTGAGATTTGTCACATACAAGGTCGCATATAAGACTTTCAGCTGCCACCTGTTTTGTTTTTGTACCATCTGCGTCATCATCCAGTTGAGCCATATATTTGGCATATTTGCCTCTTAGTTTAAGAAAATTCTCATCATTGAGCATTATCATCTTAAAATCGGCATCTTCATCATCTATATTTATGACATCAAGAAAACGGTTATAATACAACCACACAGTATCGTAATATGGCATCCCGGTTTCTTTATCAACACCAAGCTGAATACTCTTGTCCTGATCCATAATAGAATCTCCAGCGTTAATGATTATGTCTGCCATCATATTTTTATCCTTATATGAATTTATAAATTCATATATATTGTTTTTTGGCAAAACAACATTTGAAGCCACCCTAAGGATACCATTACCACATAAAATCTCTTCTTGCGACAAACTGACATCATCTATATCCAGATTTTTGCCATTTATCATTTTTACAGTCCCTTTTAGATCTTCGGCATTTTGTGTTAGAAATGCTATATGATTACGTACTATACTTTTCTTTATAGTCTGATCTGAGTTAGTATAAGACTCAAGTGCAGAATTTATCGGGGCAAGTACAGTATAATTATTCGCACCATTAAGAACAGAAGAGTACCCTGTTTCCTGTATAAAACCATAAAATGTACTAAGGTCTTTATTCTTCTGTATAGCTTCCAGTACAGAACCCTGAAGATTCTGATCATTAACCTTAACATGATCATCCCACTGTGTATTACAGCCCGCATAAATCGCGGCTGCTGCAGCAAGAAGTACCATTTGCTTTATATTCTTTATTTTCATAAGATTAATCTATTTATATTATTCCTCCTCGTCGACAATACAGTTGCTACCGTCTTCCGGGAAGATTTCACAATTTGGAGTTCCTTTATATACCAATGACCCGTCAATAGCTATTCTCGGATATAATTGATCCTCATCAATAGGTATAAACTGTATCATATCCCAGTTTGCACCCACATCTTTTGATCCGATTGTTGGGTCAAATCTCAATATATGTTCGCCGGTATGTTTTACTTCTATTATACCGATATTCTTAGAGCATACTACAGAGTTAAGAGCTTTTGCCGTATACTGCTTCCATCCCTGTGCTTCTCTCTGCGTTTCGTCACCTGCCGTAGGCATATAATCTTCAAGACTGAAGCTTGCCGGCAAAACCTGATCCTCTTCTCCGTCCTGAATAAATGTAGTACGGAATTTACCCGGATTAAAACGTCTCCAGCATATCCAGACTTTATATCTTCCCGCCACAAGTACAGGAGTTGTTATTTCAAGCCACTGCATAACATTGGTACATACTCTGAACTGAAGATAATCTCCATATACATACTGTGATTTAGCATCCCATGAACCATTAATTTCCGGCACACCGTCACATATATATCTTACTGTAGGGTTATTATTACCTCCCCAATTCATTTTTGAGAGATCTCCTGGATAAAATAATTCATTAGCGCCGGCTTTTCTGAAATTTTTAAGAGCTTTGAATTCCGGCTGGTCAGCCATATCCCAGTAAACACGATAAGCAGAACGTTCAATTATCTCAAGTGCATTAAAAGCTGTCTGTATAAGGCCATCATAACAAGAATAATCAACATAATATCCCTGACGGTCAACAACAATACCATCTTCATCGATATTTTCTGTTTTGAATCGATTAAGGAATATTGTATCTGTTACCATAGTTACAGTGATAACCTGATTATTTCCCCATGTGTTAAGGCTTGATGCTCCAAGGATATCTTTCATATACACCCTGCCCTGAAGACAGTGATATCCAAGCCAGTTATCTACCAGCTCTTTGTCACCATAAGCGCTCTGAATATCATTCTCTCTAAGTCTTACAAGAAGAGACTGCATATCTGAGATATTCGCTTCCTCAAAAGCTTTATTTGTTTGTGCCATAAATGTGATATAAGTAGTATCATTTGGCACATAACTTGAAATTGTTATTTCGGGATAAGATTGTTTTATCTCTGCAAGAATAGATTTCATTACAGAAAACTCCTCATCAGGCATATCTGCTACTGCTGTCTCGATATTAGCAATAGGTCGCCCTAACATAGCATCTACCACATGTACATAACCGTTTCCAAGTCTATTATTCGGGCTTATTATTGTAGCGCATCTATCAACTTTTATCACAATCTGATTTTCATCATTCATTTCTGTCTTTGTAGAAATGTAGTGTTTTGCCATATTCTGAGCATTAAGACGACTCTCATTAAAATCGGCAGTTGAAATTGTGTCACTTACAAAATGGTATTTCACATAATACGAAGCTTGTTCCTGAGTAAGACTTTCAAGGCTCTCTTCTTTTGCGGAAAGATATTCTTTGACTGCTGCATTAGTCGGAGCAAAACATGTATATGTACCGTATGCGTGAGACATGCCTCGCAAATCAGCCTTTTCTATCATTGCAAGAAACATTGACAGGTTATCATTCTCTGCAAGAAACTCATCAATCATAGGTGATGATTCATTAGGATAGATACCATTTTCAAGATCTGTCTGACAACCTACCAAGAACGCCATACTAAAAGCAGCAACGCTTACAATAGCGACAGCTTTACTTTTTATGCTTATATATATATTTCTCAGTTTCATAAGATTATTTATTTGATGTATCATAGAATGGATTCTGTACCAAAAGATTATTTGTCTCAATATCATACTGTGGCAACGGCAGATAATGGCTGTTATAGTCTCTGTATTTTACCTGTACACTGTATACTTTATCAGAATACACACTATTTGTCACAGTCTGCATCAGATAATTAATATTAGCGTAGTCATTACGACGAGAGTTACGAAGTATATCAAACCATCTTTTACCCTCAAATAAAAACTCTCTGCTATATTCTTCAATCAAATACGACTCCAACTGTTTAGCATCTATTGATCCGTTTAGCTCTCGTTTAAATTCAGTCGCTTCTACTGCCCCGGCACGATTTCTTACCTCGTCAACCAAAGCAAGCGCTTCCTCAAGCTGATTCTGATTGCCTGATTCAATGGCAAGCTGTGTTAGTGCTTCTGCTTTCATTAATAGTATTTGAGCATATCTGTATACGATCAAATTATTTGTCATATCCTCACTTGCCGCGAACACATCAGATCCGGAGTAACTTACACCAGCCCATTTCCACATATAGCCACCTTTTGTAGCTATACTTTTTCTCACATCGATATATGAACCTGACATCCCTTCTTTTGCTGTAGGAACAAAAATATCAGCATTAATATGAGAGTCATTAGGTATCATATATCTTCTTGATGAATTGACGAAATATGAATAAAAAGGATTTGCTATATCTTTTGCAAACTGAAGCTCAAATATGCTTTCAACACTGTTTCCATCAACATAAAGAGTTTGAAATAAATTGTCGCCTCCTGCAAAAGATGCACATGATATTATTTCTCCGTCATTTGACTCTACGTCCACTTTGTCAACTGCCACAAGTGCAAACTGTCCGCTGTTTATCACTTCATTACACACATTTACACATTTCTGATATTCGCCTGTCCATAAATAAATATCCGCAAGTAACGCGTCTACAGCATATCTTGTCACATATCCTTTATTCATAGCCGCGTTAGTATTAGAATATTTAACAGGAATATGATTATTATCGACAATCTCTTCAAGGTGATTTGTTATTGTTTTAAATACGTCACTCTGAGATGTTTTAGCAATTGTCAACTGCTGTGAGTTTTCCGAGTACCCTTCTAATGGGAAAGGTATATCACCGAATGTACGGGCAAGATGAAAATAAAGAAGGCTTCTTATAGCTATTGCCTGCGCTTTGTATTCATTTAGAGCTTCAAGTGTAAACGACTTGTCATTATTGAACGCAAGATCAGAGTACTTCAATAATAAATTACAATTGTTTATAACAGAGTAATATCCTGAGTAATTGCAAAATGAGTTGGTTGAAGATATTTCACCTCTTCTTATATAGACCCAATCATTAAGTATATACCGGCCTTCTGCCATCATATCAGATCTTACTTCTCCCCATAAGATCAGATTTCTTGAAACGCCTGAGGAAAGAAGACCGCAATAAATACCTGTCATTGCAGAAGCTACATCCTCTTTTGTTCTCCAGTATTCATCTTTAGGCACGGAATCTTCCGGGGTCAATGCAAGCCAGTCATTACATCCTGTTGTAAGCAGGACCTGGACCGCCATTAAGAATGATATAAATATTTTTTTTGTTTTCATATTAGATTAAGATTTTAGAACGAGAAATTAAGACCAAACCAATACTCTTTAGAACGCGGACTTGTAGCATAGTCATAACCTGCGCTGAAAGGGTTACTGATATTAACCTCAGGATCCATACCTGTATATTTTGTCCAGCAGTAAAGATTCTGAAGTGTAACATACATATTCAAATCAGAAATATTCCATTGCTTAATAAGATCCTTCTTAAACGTATATTTTAATGTTAAGGACTTGAATCTAAGGAAAGAGCCATCCTCTACAAATCTGTCTGAAGCAAGATAATTATACTGCAGACCGTATACAGCTCTTGGTAAAAGATTTGAAGGAGCCTGAGATTCATCTTCATAAGAATGCCTCCATCTTCGAAGCACCGATTTACTCTGATTATTAAACCCTGACATCGTTTCCATATTAAGCTTTGCCATATTGATTATGTCATTGCCATATCTGAAATTGAAGAATGAACTTAAATACCACTGTTTGTATTTTATGTTAAGACCAAATCCTCCTGTAAATAGTGGCATAGCGTTACCAAGGTATACAATATCCTGACCATCAATATTACCATCATTGTTTACATCTTTGTATTTGGCATCTCCCGCTTGAAATTCATACCCGTTTGAAGGATAGTTAAATCTCATCTTAACAGCTTCTTTTTCTCCTTTATCATTGTATGTATAAATCTTATTCCCCGACGCGTCTCTTGCAATTGTCTGGTCATCATTCAGATATACACCATCATACATAAATCCGTAAAAAGAGCCTAAAGGCTGTCCGACTTTTATCATTGAGATATAAGAGCCTCCGCTTGTCCACGAACCCGACTCCTGAGGATACAGGCTTGAGATATCTTTAAGGATGTTCTCATTTCTCGCGAAGTTCATATTGAATACGACTGTCCAGTCTTTTGTTTTTACAGGGATAAGGGCTATCTGAGTCTCAAACCCTTTATTATCCATTTCAGCAGCATTATAATCCATGCTCGAGAATCCTGTAGAAGAAGGTATCTTAAGATTTCTCAAATATAAATCACGTGTCTTTTTATAGTAATAATCAAATTCAACTGTCGCTCTGCCTTTAAATGCCGAGAAATTCAGACCAAAGTTATACTGCTGAGTATCTTCCCAACGCAGCTCAACAAGTTCAAGGCCACCTTGAAAAGTACCTTGATTACCAAGATAACCGTAGTTATATACATTGTATGTAGCTACAGCAGGATAATTTCCTTTTGGCTCACCTCCATTTACACCCCAACTTGCTCTGATACTTAGATCATCAAGCCAGTCTTCTGTTTTTTCTGCTATAACAGGTTCTCCTGATAAACGGTAACGGCCCGATAAACTCGGATAGTTCCCCCATCTGTTACCGGCACCATATTTCGAACTACCGTCACGACGAATAACTGCATCTATAATATATCTGTCTTTCAATGCATAATGTGCCATTGAATATACACTCACTTTACGATACTGCTGAGTAGAAGAACTTAATGACCCGATCCCATTAGTAAGACGTCCGTCATTTGTCGGATCTGTCAGTGATGTACTTGCCGTATTGGCTACAAGTGATCCATATCCTTTTTCCGTTTTATCCTGAGTATAAGTACCAACCATCAACTGAAAACTATGATCATCTCCAAGATTCGGATTCCAAAACAACTTATTAAATATCTGCATATTAAATGCCTCTGCATCTGTATCTACAGCTCTGTTTACTGTTGATTCAGTAAATGGACGTCCTATCGCAGTTTGAGGTAAGAATGCGTTTTTCTTCACATTATTGATGTCAAATCCGACATCTAATGTATATCTCAGGAATGAGAATGGACGCCATACTGCAGATAGATTTGGTACGATACGATGTGTAGCGGTTTTAAAGAAGCCATCTTTTGCCATAGCTACCGGATTATACTGACTTGTCGGTGAACCGTTCCATCTACCCTGTAATGTTTCGGCAGGAGTAAAATAATTATCAGTCAGTATACCTGCCTCATTATATTCATATACACCCATATTCGGAGCTCTTGTATATGCCTGAGAAAGCACATCTATGTTTGAGTTAAGATAAGTCACATAGTTTTGGCTTCTGTTTGAATAAGTATATGCCATACTTGCCATAAACTTAAACTGTTCTGAGACATTGTAGTCAACATTCAAACGAGCATTAATACGGTTAAAATCCTGACCAATAACAATACCGGCCTGATCATAATATCCGAATGAAGCGCGATATTGCGCTTTAGTATCACCACCACTAACAGACACATTATGCTCCTGAGCAAAACCGGTACGTGTCACTTCATCAAACCAGTCTGTATCTTGCCCATAATTGTGATAATAATATGGATTATTCGCATCATTTGCTAACTCAGGATAAGCAAAAGGATCAAATGTACGACCCGAATTCATCAATTCTTCCTGCATTAAAGTCACATATTCTTCTCCGGAAAGCGTTGGAATACCTTTACTTAACTGAGACATCTGACCTTTAAAAGAGTACTGAATTCTGGGTTTACTAACACCACCTCGTTTTGTTGTAATTTGTAATACTCCATTTGCTGCTTTAGATCCCCAGATAGCTGTCGCAGCAGCATCTTTCAATACTACAATTTCTTTAATATCCGATGGCGCGATATTTAATAGCTGAGAGTAATCTTCTTCATTTGCAGTAGAGAAGTCAAAATCTTCTGAGATTGTTGCATCGTAAGGGAAACCGTCAACGACAATAAGAGGTTGTGATGAACCGTTGATTGAGCTCGTACCCCTGATACGTATCGCCATACCCGCACCCGGAGAACCTGAAGTTGCTACCATATCCATACCTGCGATACGTCCTTGCAGCGCATCATCAACACCGGCACCACCAAGCTCTTGTATTTCAGTCATATCAATTCTCTTAGCGGCAATTGACATCTCTCGCTCTGAGATATTCATCATACCATTATTTACCTGTCTTGCGGCTATTACAGTAGCGCCTTTAAGCTCTACGACATCGTCCTTCAATGCGACATTGTAAACAGTCTCCTTTGTAACCTCTACAGTCTGCTTTTTATATCCGGCAAATGAAATAATCAACTTATTATCTTTTCTTCCGTCAGACATTAAACTGAAGTTACCGTCAATATCAGTAGCGGTAGCCCCAATAACACGACCATCTTTATTTTGTATCAAAACGTTTGCTCCCGGCAATGTATAACCGTCTGAAGCGGACGTTACAACACCTCTTATCAACACCTTACCCTGCTGAGCGGTAATAACACCCGGCAGACAGCTTATTAACATGAGCAACAGATATGTAATAAATGTCCTTTTCATTGTATTATATTTTGTTTTTCATTAATTTTTATTTATAAGGCTCTCATTTACTTTATGATAGATAAATCCGTCAAATTTATGTATCACAGCTTTTGGCCCCATCACATTACTAAATTCAAGACCTCTTATTACACAGTTGCTACCCTCTTGTGAATCATAACCTATAACCGTAGAGTTAGCGCCGTTCTCAATATCCATAGCTTTAAACTGAAGTTTATTATTATCTATTCCGTTTTTCTGAACCTTCACATATGTCTTTGCAAATACCAGATCCAGTTTCGCTTCAGTAATTTTATTTGATGTAGATGTAGAATAGTAGCGATAATTGCCTGGGTAAATGTTATTCATACCATCATCCGGATAGACACCTCCGTTTAAGAAGTGCGAATTAAGGAAAGCTGCTGCAGTAAAAAGTTCTCCGTTTTCGTTGGCTGACACATTTTCGATTGTTGGTAACAACCCTCTGTCAATAGCCTCATTCATCCTCTCATTTGTAGGTATAATAAACGTATAGAAGTAACTTGTATTAAATTCTAATTCACCGACACATGCCTCATAGTATTGCTTAAATATTGATACATCAGAATTATTTTTCAGGTAATCGTAAAGGAATGTAGTCACCTTAGCATCAACCCATGCCGTATCCATCGCTCCATATGTATCTCTTGGCGAATAGTTTATAAGCTTATCCGTGGTATAAAACTGACCGTTACAATATGGATAATCATCTTTTTTGATATTAACTACAGTACCATCCTGTATATTACCGACTCCCTGTATCTGATTATTTTTATATCTTATCATGTCGCCATAATAGTTGACAGCAAATCCATAACCATCATATTCCCCTCCTAATGCGGCAGGCTGAGACATAAAGTCATCCATTTTATCAGGCATCATATCACCGTTCACCTCACGTATAAAAATTCCGGAATTAACAAGACGTGAAATTCTTGTTGTTGGATTAATTGCCGTAGAGTTTACACTATTTTCAAATGATGACGTAGTTGAATTAAAACTGAATCCATCTTCCTCCAGAATATTATTATCAGGTATAATTACAGTATAGTTATAACCATCGGCGCTATATCCTGTATATTGTGATGTAGTTAGCTTTTCATACAGAGTTGATCCGTTCAATAAAATATTAACATATGAATAAGACGGATCAAGAAGGATTCTTCCGTACACTGATTCAAACAAGCCGGTTTTTATTACATTACTAGTCTGATAAATAATACCATTGCTCGCAAATTCTGACGATATTATCCCTGCTTCTGAAAAATCAGGTCCTTTCGATCCGGAACCATTAAAGAATTCGCCTTCTGTACCTACATGATTCTTTGCTGTTTTATATTTACTTGGCCATACAAGCTTACGACTCATATGAGCATTAACAAAACTACTTAGCACGGTAGAAGGTAAATTATTAAGATCATCTGTGTAGCGTAGAATTGTATTGTCAAAATAATCTTTTATAGCCGCGTCTGTAGGCAAAAAAAGTGTAAAGGAGTTTGTCTCTAACGTACCTCCATCATCTACAGTACTAAATCTCTCAAGATTAAAAGGATATGCCAATTGCAGAGAAGAATACACTTTTGAATAAACCTTATTTAGCTCGGCTTCCATTTCAGGATAAACTTTTTTATAAT